>DASCNB010000080.1:0-10724 GCA_036011265.1 Nitrospinota bacterium
TCTTCCTGAAATAGCTCGCTGAGAGCAAAAAGTACAGTCAAAAGGGCACCCTCTTGAGCTTATGACTGTTCCAAAATCTCTATAAGACTCAAAGGTTTCATCAAAAAGATCGTAAGGAAATGGTGGTATTTTTTCTATATCAATTAATTTCCTGTCCGGGTTATGTACATTTGTGCCATTTTTTTTATATGATATTCCTTCCCGATCGTAATAATCTTCGTCGCTTTTAATGCATTCAACGATTTCAGATAATGTCTTTTCCCCCTCACCCCTTACAACAATATCTACTTCTGAGTTATCCAGGCATTCATCAGGTAAAACAGTAGCATGTATTCCTCCCGCGACAACTAGATAATCACTATCCAATTCTTTAACTAATCGGGAAAGCTGGAAAGCGCGATGGGCATTTATCGTAAGCAGGGTTAGGCCAACTATCTTGACGTCATTATTAATCTTTAAAAACTCATTGAGTTTCTCTTTGTCTATGGTCTCAATTCCTTCATCTACAATATTTGGTGTAATTTTGTTATATTTGCGTAAATAACCCGCGAGGAAACCAAGACTGGTAGGAAAAGTATTATAAATAAAAGGTGTCATTAAAGGTGACTGGGCCTGAGGGTGAATTGATGGATTGATTAAAATCATTTAATTAAATATCTCATCAAAGTAATGCTTTGGATATTAAACATTACGATTTTTGAAAGCTGATTCCATATGATCTACGATTAAATATTGCGGGTAATTATGCTAGAAGAAAAATTGAAAATCAAGATGACACAGAAATCAAACATACCAAAAAACTGCAATTTTATTTAATTACAATTAATATTTCTTTGTTTTTCTTATAAAAAAAATTGCTTGAACCTAAAATCATTCTTTAATGGACCAGTATGGGTCAATTATAGATTAGTTTTTTAAAGTCGAGGATTTGCCAACTATGTGTTTTCTTGCTTTTCACAATGTCATAGTATAGTGTACAGTTCAACTTAGCAAAAGTAAACTATTGCTCTACCATTCAACTTTTTAAAGCTCCCTACACCAATGCTGTGAACTTAAAATGCAAAAGATCCTTCTTGTTTCATATTCACTCACCAATACCGCAGAACAGTCAGTGGCCGCAACCAAATAGAGCTACCTCTCTGAACTTGTAAATAAAATTGTGCTAAAATAACACGCTTTTTTAAATTTGTACTACGGAGAACCTACAATAAATGAGCTCATTGAGCATTTTAAGTATGAAAGACAGAAAGAATTTATTAATCGCAACGTCTTTATTCTGCATAATTCTTATAAAGCGGCTGCTTTTTTTAAATATTGGTGTAAACTGGGAAGAATCTAAAGACCTAGTAATGATTTTTCAAATCGCCAATGGTGAAGTAATATACCGGGATTTTTATCATGTATACGGATACCTAGGTCTTTATATTTACACAATATTTTTCAAAGTTTTCGGTATTTTCCATATTCTTTTTCCCCGCTTAGTTGTGTCTCTGCTATTTGCCATATCAGCTATTTTCGCATACAAAACTGCGTCAAGGTTTCTCACCCCATTCTGGGCTCTTACCGCTGTATTGATCGGCTTTTCATCACTTGGAACAAGAGAACATACTTATAGTCATATATTTGGTTTTGGGGGAGCGATGGTAGCTTTATGGGGCGGTCTTTCGTATATCCATGAAAGAAACATTAAAAATTTGGGATTCGCCGGGCTTGCCTGCGGAATTGCTTTTGCTGCACAACCTTTGCCTGTTGGAATTTTATCAACTTTTACCCTGACAAGCCTACTGATTTATGATTATCTTTTCAGAGATGATATCAGGAGTCCTCGCCCTTATATTGCTTTTACTCTTACGTTTCTACTATTTCCCAGCGCCGGAGTTATTTATTTTTTATGGAATGGCGCCCTTTGGGATTACTTTCTGACTTTTTTCCCCATGCTTCTTGGCCATGAAAACCACCCCAGCACCTGGTTTTCCATACCTGCAATATTTCCTGTAGATATATTTTATTCAGACAGTTTTAGCCAAGCGAAGGCAATATTGAATAAATACCTAGTAAGAAACCTTAAGTGGTGGCTAATTACAGGCCTTTTTGTCGCTGGGATAGTCTATTCGGTACCAAGATTGTGTAGGGAGAGACGAAACAGCGATCATTTAAGTATTTTATTTTTAACCGGATTTTCAATGGTATTTGAAATAGAAAGAATTTTGATTTACGAGTTCAATCAATATACAAGCCTCTTCCCACAGTTTGTGCTCTTAATTTATTTTGGTATTAAAAAAAGTGCTTTTAATTATGTCAGGTATTTTGTTCAAGCTATGATATTTTTTCTTTTTCTACTACATTTTGTCTATACTCCTCTAATTTTTTATGCTCCATATAAAAAGCATGGTATCCCTCTCGGTTTAAAGTACGCGGAAAATGTTATGGTACTGCCTTATACGCGTGAAGTTTATAGAGAAGCCACGGAATTTATTAAAAGCAATTCCAGCGAGACAGACAAAATAGTAGTCGCTGACTACAAAATGTTTTTTTATCTATTCAGTGATAGAGAAAATTTATTTTCCGAGAATTTTTATATTTTTGCTGAGACTACCTTTCATCCTTTTAGAAATGAAGTATGGTTACCTTTTAAAGAAAAATTACGTATTGAAGACAATATTATTAATAAAATAAAAAAAAAGAAACCCGCGCTGATTATTATTCCTACTGACTTTTTAACACCTGAAAACGTAGAACAATCCCCTTTTCTAACTTATGTAGTAAAAAACTGGAGCAAATGCAAGGAATTGGGTGATGCAAGAAAAAAAACCATTTTCGATGATTCTTATATTAATGTCACTATATTTTGTCCGCCTGAGGATCAACCAAAATTTCGTGTTCAATAACTCTGTTTATTGAAATTGTTTCCAAATTAATTGAATTCTTCCGCGAGCTGTTTAAGTAGGGTTGATTATTTTCTGGCAACACAAACTATAGAGAGCCCGAAAGGGAACTTTAAGCCCGATAATATTAATTTATTTTCAACCGACAGGATGAAAGTAAACAGTTTATTTAAGATACCCGGTGTAGCTTTTAAGTCCGAACCACCTTTGTTTTGCTGTTTAAATATTTTTTTAATTAATCTTACCACTAAAGCCGGTAGAAAAAGGAAGACATTCCTGTAAGAAATCATTTCAATTTTAAAACCGGCTTTTTTAACTTTTTCCCTAACATCCATTAACGTATACCTTTGCCTTGTATGGACAACTTCGTCATGAGTACTTTTTAAAAAGTCGTATGCCGGTAAATTTAGAAAAAGGAAACCGCCTTCATCAAGAATGTCATAAAACTCTTTCAAGGCTTTCAAATCACTAACGACTCTGTTGTGATACAAAACATCCATGCTTGTTATAATATCAAAGGAATTATTTTGAAAGGGAATATCGGTAATGGAGGCTTTAACAATTTTTTTTAGGCCGCGCATATTACAAAATTTTATTGCTTCTTTCGAGATATCCATACCCGTGGCTTCATATTGCCTGCATCTTTCCAGCAGCCCCCCGGTACCGCATCCGCAGTCTAATAATCTCAGATTACTATTCTCATGGAAAATTAATTTACCAAGACAGCTAAAAAATAAATCTCTTAATCCAATGTACCACCAGAAGCTGTCCTCCTCTTCAAACATCGTTCTGTACTCTTCTTTTTCCACTTAATTGTTCCCTTCGAACATAACACCCCCCTTAATCCCCCCTTGCAAGGGGGAATTAAGGGGGGTGTTACTATCTATCTGCCTGTGCGTTACACACAGACAGGTTTGATTTATTTAAAACAAAAGAGGAATTTCCTATGCATTGAACTTATTAATAACTTCACAAGTATATTCCTCCTGTTCTTTATTTAGTTCCGGGAAGATCGGCAAAGACAAAATTTCCAGCGAGTATTTTTCGGTAATGGGAAAATTATTTTTTTTGTAGCAGAGGTCTTTATAAGACCGCTGAAAATGAACAGGTAAAGGGTAGTGAATACTTGTAAGAATTCCCTTGTTTTTGAGCCATTCTTTTATTTCATCCCTGTTTTGAGTTCTAATCACGTATAGGTGAAAAACATGTTTGGAATATTCTTTTTCAACAGGCGTTATGATTCCATCCCTTAACGATGAATTATAACTATTCGCATGTTTTCGTCTCATTTCATTCCAGTGATCCAGTTTTTTTAATTTTACACGCAGTACCGCCGCTTGAATTTCATCAAGCCGACTGTTAAAACCTTTTATTTTGTTAATGTATTTATTTTCTTCTCCATAGTTTCTTAGCATATTTAGTTTTGATGCTATTTCAGGACTATTAGTTATTGTCATCCCACCGTCTCCATAAGCCCCTAAATTTTTAGTGGGATAGAAGCTGAAACAACCTGCGTCTCCAAAGGAACCGACTTTTTCCCCTTTATATTCAGCGCCGTGTGCCTGACAAGCATCTTCTATAACTTTTAAGTTATATCTCCGGGCAATTTCTAAAATCGGCTCAATGTCCGCAGGCTGGCCATAGAGATGAACGACTATTATGGCCTTTGGTTTATTCGAGGATTTTTTTTTTAATAGTTCTTCCAGTTTCTCAGGGGACATCGTATAAGTATCCGGATCGATATCCACGAAAACGGGGTTTGCGTTTGCAAAGCTGATGGCGGAAATTGTTGGTACAGCAGTGTTGGGAACGGTTATTACGTCATCTCCTGGCTTTACCCCACAAGCAATTAATGATAAATGTATGGCTTCTGTCCCGGAACCAACTCCGATGCCATATTTTGCGTTACAATATCCAGCAAATTCTCCCTCAAATGCCTTTAATTCTTTTCCTAAAATATAATTGCCACTACTTAGGACCCTGAAAACGGTCTGTTCTATTTCTTCCTTTAGGCCAAGGTATTGTTTGGATAAATCTATAAAAGGTACTTTTACCATAGCTTACCAGTAATGCTGCCTGAAATGTTTATAATAGCTAATTGTCTCTTTTAATCCCTCTTTAAGCTCTGTTTTTGGCTCCCAACCAATAATCTTTTTTATTTTGCTAATATCAGAATAATAATTACCGGGTTCCTGAGCAGCACGTTCGGGGGAAAAAGGAGTAAGTTTCCACGAGCCATTGTCTGCAATATCTATAATTGTTTTGGCTAATTCAAGAAAGTTATAAGGTTTATCTCTACCAACATTAAACACCTCACCGTATGCGTTTTCGCACAAAGCACACATTAATATTGCGTCCACAGCATCATCCGCATATAGAAAATCTCTCAGAATAGAACCATCTCCAAATACTTTTATAGTCTCATTGTCTAAAGCCTGCCGTATAAACCAGTTTGCAACTCCAAATCGGCTATGCTTCATCTGCGCCCTTTTCCCATAAATATTAGTTAACCTCAGTGTAAAGGAGCGTATACCGAAATTATCATTGTAAATCTTAAACAATTTCTGAGCCGTCAGGCTTGTAAGTTCATAAACACCTTTGGGGTTTATAGAAGAATCTTCATTAACAGGCAGTCTTACTGCTGATCCATATTCACCACGTGTTCCCGTATAAATCAACTTTGCATTTCTATTGTACCTTTTACATGCTTCAAGAAGCACGAGTGAACCTTTAACATTTATGTCTATATCCGGAAACGGATTAGTAAGGCTCAAGACATGATCATTTTGTCCTGCCAGATGAAAAATATAATCTTTATTTCTGACTATATAGTTCATGCTGCTTTTATTTCTGATATCACTAAAATTGATACTAACTTTATCTTTAATTGACTCGATATTAAAGGGGTTTCCTCCAAGACCTTCGATCATTGCGTCCAGCAATGTTACCTCAGCGCCCATTGCTGCTAACTTTATAGCAAGATTGCTTCCAATAAAGCCCAAACCACCTGTTATAAGAACCTTTTTATTTTTAAAAGAGTCAGGATTATTTATTTCATTCATGTTCACTTTATTGTGATACTATTACTCTATAAAATCTTCTTTTTTCCTACCTGCGTATAGACACACGCACAAACAGAGAGGATGTTTTTACCCCCCTTAAACAGGGGGTCCGAAAACAAATTTCTATATTGGCTAAAATCCTAAAAGGTACCCACAAAGGGTTATTTTTTTGTTATTTTCCTTTGGGAACGGCTCGGATGCATTAATCTTTCCAATTATGCCAACTGGAAAGCCATCTGATTGACCTGCAAGAAGGATTTTATCTTTTTAATATTGTGAGCGATAACTACTAAACCGACTTCGATATTCACCTTGGGTTTTGTCCTTAAGAAAAGCTTTCGAAATCCCATATTTTGTTTAATATCTCCGAAGGTGGGTTCCAGATCATATTTACGTTTTTCTCCTTATGTACTATTCTACCAACTCAGATTAAAACTTCACTCGTTTTATTAAATTAGTTTTCGGATACCCTGAATGAGAGGATTAGTCACTCTTAACAATGGGGATTCAGGGGGTTGTTTTTTTATTTTTGGTTTGCGGCTTAGCCGCGTTATGTACTCCCTGAATAACAAATTGAGGTGTTTGGTTGCTACTTAAATAAAGATGTCCAAGATATTCTCCAATAAGACCTAATATAAGAAGCTGAACTCCTGAAAATATCATTATAGCAATAAATAGAGAAGGCAAACCAATCGGCATTTCAGGATATATAAATAGTTTTTCAATGATTGTGTAAATACTCATAAAGAGACCCAATATGCTGAAAATTAAGCCAAGCAATGAAGCAAGTCTTAGCGGAGTTATGGAAAAGTTCAAAAACATATTGAGCCATAAGCGGATCATTTTTTTTAATGTATAACCTGATTGTCCAATCTCCCTCTCCGAGTGACGGACTTCTATTTTTCCTATATTTCTGGAACATCTCAACGCTAAGCCATCAATGTAAGGGAACGGCCCCCTATATTTAATAATTTCTTTTACAACTGAGCGGCTGAGGCATTTAAAGCTTGAAAGATAAAGCCCTTTCGGTTTATCCAACATGAAATCAGCTATCCAGTTATTAAACTTGCTTAACATATTTCTGTACCAGGAGTGCTTTTTTTTCTTAAAGCAGGTATAGACTATATCATATTTGTTTTTAGTGGCTTCGTTTATCAATTTCAATACTTCCTCAGGAGGATTTTGAATGTCATCATCTATAATTACCGCATAATCTCCTTCCGCGTAATTGAGTCCCGCCATTACAGCATTATGTTCCCCAAAGTTTTTTGACAGGTCAATATATATAACAGTAGAGCGATACTTTGAACATAAATTCAAGCATACATTATGGCTATTATCTTTGCTGCCATCATTGATCAGCACAATTTGTATATTTTGAGCGCTCAAAATAGTTATCAGCTTTTCTACAAGTTTTTCGATAGTATCTACGCTGTTATATACAGGTATTACTATTGAAATAAGCATAATTTAAACCACTAATAAACTAAAAAATTAAAAGAAAATATCTGTACAGGAATTAAAAATCAAGATAATGCAAACAATTGGTATCGTAACATCTATTAAAGGAACGCAAATTTCACTGAAATAAAAATGTACCCATAAGATGCATCCGTGAAATGATATTCAATCTATCTTGGCATAACCAAATAGTTCTTAGCCATGTCAAAGAATTCCTTAAGCGTTAATTTATATAGGATGCATTTATATGCATAATAGCCGTCAAAAATTTTACCAAATGTTCTCATAACATTATTATGTTTAACATTGACAAAAAGACATAGAAAGATTTTTTCAAACACTGGGTATCGAGCAAGAGAAGAAAATAAGGATCTCCAGTTCAATATCCTGTTCTTTTCCTTTTCGTTATTAAATTTTATTAGAGTATCAGAAAAGTAATTAGCATCAATCTTGTAAAAATTGCCGTCAAAATAATTATTTTCTATAGCAAATTCAGTAGCTGGTAATTTTGGATAAGGTGTAAATAATGAGGTATTTGCATATAGAGGCTTTATTTTTTGATTCAATCTTAATGTTTCTAAAACCATTTCATAAGTTTCTCCGGGGTTACCAACAATATTTTCCGTTAACATTTTTATTTTACATTTATGAAATAACTTTATTTTTTTAAGCATGTTTCATCATTAAAACCCGTTAAAGTAAAAATAAGGACTTCAAAACCTTCTTGTTTTAATATAGAGCTAAGATAGCCTCTTCCTAATGGCATAGATTGGTTTGCCGACCTATAAATAAATGCTATTTTCATAAAAAATCACATAAAGTAATAAATGGTAAAGCGATTAGGACTTGTACTCGGTTTTTCATCAAATGAATCAAAACTTGATTTATGCATCTTATAATTTATTTCTAAAAGCAGGTTATGTTTTCTGTCCTACTCTCAATTTATCATTCTATTAAAATTACAAAATAATATTGATATATCTTTTCTTCACGACTTGCCCGATAGTTGCCTTGAAAATTCTTCTACTCGAGAGTCATTATTTAATAATTTCCATGCGAGGCTCCAGCAATACTTTAAAAGACTTTTATCTATTTTCGGGTGATTAAATTGAGATCCTTTTGACCACCCCATTTCATCCCAATCCCAGGAAGAGGAAAGCTGACCGTTTGCAATGGATTCATCAAAAAGAGCGGACCCAGGAAAGGGTTGGACCATAAAAAATTGGCACGCAATCATACCAGCATCTATTTGTTTTTTTGCCAGCAGGAACGTATTTGTTAGCTCATCAAGTTCTTCATCGGGGTATCCAATCATAAAGTTACCGTCGGCAACGATGCCGACCTTGTTCAGTTTTTTTATTAAATCTAAAGTATCACATTTTTCTATGTTCCACTTTTTCAAAGAATACTTATCGAGAATCCTTTGTGTCCCGGATTCGAAAGGCAGGGAAATTTTTCTAAACCCAGCTTTGTAAAGGGCATAAAGCAGGTCTTCATCAACGATATATTTACCGTCCTGCCGCTTATATAAATTAATAATATTAACGCCATTGACATCGGCGAGCTTAAATGAATATTTTTTTAATAATTCCAATATTTTAAATACCCTTTTCTTGTTTGCCAGAAAAGAATCGTCATTAATATAGAGATAATTAACTCCCATTCTCTTTAGTTTTTCAAACTCCTGTTCAACTCGTTCAACTGAATGGGCTCTGAAAGAGCCTATATTTCCTGACTCTCCTCCCTGTTCATTTGATATATGACAATAATGACATTTAAATGGACATCCTCTGGATGTGAACATGCTTGCATATTTAACTAAACCATCTTTTTTTATCCATCCATCTCTCCCTCCCCAGATTCTGCCAATTTCCCAGTATTTTTTATTCGGTAATTTTTCCCAAGAGGGCATGGGAATTTTATCAGGCTTAGAAATAATTTCCTTTGTCGGATTTACAATTATACTGTTTTTATTTTTATAAGCTATCCCTGGAATATCGGACAGAGATGGTTTCCCTGAATGAAGGAAGTTAGCAAAGCTGACAATAGTTTCTTCTCCTTCAGAAAGAAAAACAAAATCAAATCCATTTTTAAAAAAGTGTTCTTTGAGGGTTCTAGCATTGCAACCCCCGGCAATAAGGATTTTTTCAGGGAATTTGTCTTTAATCGGATTGCTCACTTCAAAGCATCTTGAAGTTTGCTGGGTAAATATGGAAGTTATTGCGATGACATCAAAGTTTTGTATTTCTTCTATAATTCTTTGTTGAGACATACCTATACGGGACATCTTAGGAGAAATATCTACTTTTCGATAAAAGGTGTCCTTCAGACTGTCTTCCGGCGTTCCAACGCTCATATCAAGTATTTTAGACTGGAATCCTTCATGAGTCAGCGCGGCATCGAGGTATGCCAGAGCAAGGCTCCCATCCGGTCTTATCATCTCCTCAGTTCTAAATTGCAAAGGTGGTAAGACTAATAAAAAATTAGGATTTTTTATTTTAAATTTCTTATGCATACGCTTTTTATAAAATTTTTTAGAAATTCCATTTTAGAAATTTTTGGATATTTTTATATATTCTTTTTTAGAAACTTTCCAAAAAGCTTCCGCGTATTGAAAGGGTTGACCTGAAACAATCGCCCTGTATCTGTTAAGCCCTTCAGCCAAATCAACTAAACTGTTTTCAGCAGTTTGCGATTTATGAGACTCTATCGCAGCTATTTTTTCTTCCATAAATGACGTTATGTCAACAACAGAATTAGGGATAAGTGTTGACCATAATTCATAGCAACAATAAGTAAAATTTTGATAATATTTAGAGGCCGCAACGGCAAGAATCCTAGCGGTTTCCCTGTGATCTGGATGGTTATCTATAAAAAAAGGAGTTAAAACCAGGTCGGGTTTTAAATCGTTCAAACGGGAAAGGACAAAACTGACAGAGTTTTTATCAGATTTCAGCCGGGAGTCAAACTGATTGAGAAAATGGCATTTTTTAATCCCAAGTTTTTCACTGCCTTTCAAGGCTTCGTTTCGTCTGATTTTAGCAATTTCTTTCCTCGCATCCGTTTCGCTTTTCATCCCATTTGTAAAGAAAATCGTTTCTCCATAACATCCATTTTTAGTAAGCCGTAGCAAGGTTCCTCCGCACCCGATAGCCTCGTCATCCGGATGCGGCGCAAGAACTAATACTTTTTTAACATCGTCAAGATTGAGCAGGTGACCTACCCTAAATCTTAGTACCACCCGTAGAGTGATGATTTTCTATGCCGTCAGTTGTAGCTTAGCGGAAACTGAGGGCATAGATTGAAACGTTTCTGG
>DASCNB010000081.1:0-3027 GCA_036011265.1 Nitrospinota bacterium
TCAAAAGGAGATTCTTCTCTCCAGCCATAAGTACCATCGGCTACTTTCGTAACCACATTGTTATACCTTAACTTATCAAGAACTGTTCGCGCGTTTTGTATTAAATAGTCAATTCTTTCGATACTAAAAACTCTTTCAACTAATTCAGCTAAAATCGCAGTTTCATAACCTGAACCGGTTCCAATCTCAAGAACTTTCTCGTCTCCTTTTAGCTCAAGAAGTTCGCACATTAACGCAACCATATAGGGTTGCGAAATAGTCTGATTCAGCCCAATAGGAAGCGGATAATCTCCATAGGCCCTTTCTCTTAAAGCTTCCTCAACAAAAAGATGTCTTGGAACTTTTAAAAATGCTCTAATAACTTCTTGATTCTTTATCCCCCTGTCTACTAATTGCTCTAAAACCATTTTCTCCCGGGCAGCATCAAAATCCACTTTTTAAACCTAAAATCAGTTGTTTTATTATTTTTTCAAAGTTTACAACATCTCATAAGCTATTTACAACTTTAAGCTTTCCTAATTATTCTAAAAATATTATAATAGACCAAATTAATCTTAACCTAATTTAACAAATGAGGTAATTTATGAATGAAACAGCAAAATTAACTTTCAGGGATAAAACGATTGAATTGCCTGTAACGGAAGGCACAATGAAAGAAAAAGGGTTAGACATCAGCAAATTGAGAGCGTCAACGGGTCTTGTTACTTTCGATCCGGGTTTTGTTAACACAGGTTCATGCAATAGCGCTATTACTTTCTTGAATGGAGAAGAAGGTATTTTATTATACCGGGGCATTCCCATTGAGCAATTAGCTGAGAAAAGCTCCTTTTTAGAAACCGCCTATTTGTTAATTTACGGGAAGCTGCCTAACCAGGATGAAAACAAATATTTTACCGAGAGCATCATCCATCACTCGATGATTCATGAATCGGTAAAAGATTTTTATTCCGGCGTTCCGGCTACGGCGCATCCTATGGCTGTGTGCAGCGCTGTTATAGGAGCGTTGGCCACTTTTTATCCTGATGCGCTGGATCCCAGAAATGAAAGACAAGTAGAAATATCCATCCACCGGCTTATTGCAAAGCTCCCTACTATCGCGGCATACAGCTATAAAAAATCCATTGGCCAACCTTTTATTTATCCAGATGATTCCCTCGATTATTGCAGTAATTATTTGCGTATGATGTTCTCTGTCCCATGCGCGGAATATCACGTAGATCCTGTTATAGCAAAGGCCCTGGATGTTTTATTTATATTACATGCCGATCATGAACAGAACTGCTCAACCAGCACCGTTCGATTAGTAGGGAGTTCTATGGCAAACCTGTTTGCTTCTATTTCCGCGGGGATTTCAGCCCTCTGGGGGCCGCTGCACGGCGGGGCGAATCAGGCGGTGATTGAGATGCTTGAGGAGATCCATGAAGGTGGCGGGAATGTTGATAAATACATTGATAAAGCGAAAGACAAAAATGATCCTTTCCGTTTAATGGGATTTGGTCACCGGGTTTATAAAAATTTTGATCCTCGTTCACGCATCTTAAAGAAATACTGTCACGAGGTCCTGGATAAAATGGGAGTTAATGAGCCCTATTTGGAAATTGCTATGAAACTTGAAGAAATCGCTTTAAAAGATGATTATTTTATCAAGAAAAAACTCTACCCAAATGTGGATTTCTATTCCGGGATCATATACAGAGCGATGAAAATTCCTTTGAATATGTTTACTGTACTGTTCGCTATTGGCCGTCTTCCCGGGTGGATTGCTCAATGGGCTGAAATGCATAGAGATAAAAACTTTAAAATCGGCAGGCCGCGACAGATTTTCACCGGCGCCACAAAAACCGATTATGTGCCGATGGAAAAGAGGAAGTGACGGAGTGCCTTAAGCATACAGCAGGTTGCTATCAGCATTCATTTAAAAACTTTAGCCGGAAAGTAGGCGGTGCGGCCAGGGGCCGCAACCAAATGTGCTCCCGCCCATATTATGAAAAAAGTGTGAAAAAAAACAATTTTACTAATTTGTAGTGCAGAGGTAAGATGATTAATCTTGCCCATCCTATTCCAATTCTTTTTTAATCTTATCCAGAAGCCCGTTTACAAAATCAGCGGAATCGTCAGTTCCGAATTTTTTCGCTATCTCTATTGCTTCATCAATGGTGACTTTTGATGGGATGTCCTCCATAAAAAGAAGTTCATGGACAGCCATACGAAGAATATTCCGATCAATGATACCCATTCGATCAAGGGCCCAGTGTTCGCTAACTTTTTCAATATAGTTATCTATTTTTTCTAAATTGTGTGCTGTTCCTTTAGCCAACTGCTCTGAAAAATCAGTAATTCCGGAATTAATCTTATTTTCCACCCAGTAATTTTTAATAATCTTATCGATATCTTCTTTTGTAATGTCTCTCCGGTAAAGAATTTTTAAAGTATGTTCCCGCGATTTTCTCCTTTTACCCATTCTAACTAACCTGCTTATATAAATTAACCATTTCCAGAGCGGAAAGAGAGGCATCCCAGCCTTTATTACCTGATTTTGTTCCCGCCCGTTCAATCGCCTGCTCTATAGTCTCTGTTGTCAATATTCCAAAAATAACCGGAATATTAGACTCCATGGCTACGGCTGCCACTCCCTTACTAACTTCAGCGGCAATATATTCAAAATGAGGTGTTTCTCCACGAATAACAGCGCCAAGACAGATAACCGCATTTACTTTTTTAGATTTTGCCATTTGTTTGGCTAAAAATGGTATCTCAAAAGCTCCGGGGACTTTAGCTATATCAATATCATTTTCTTGTACCTCATGGCGAACCAAGGCGTCTATTGCTCCTTCCTGCAATCTTTCGGTTATAAAATTGTTAAACCTGCTTATAATAATCCCAAACCTGAAACCTTTTCCGGACAACTTTCCTTCTATAACATTAACCATAAACCCTCCTTTTTAAAATTATAGCGCACGGATTTTTTTATAAATTTTTCATTACATGACCCAGTTTTTTCTTCTTGGTTTTAAGATATTTAACATT
>DASCNB010000082.1:0-5406 GCA_036011265.1 Nitrospinota bacterium
TGCGATCCCCGCACAGGTCTGGGATACTATCGCGATTACAATATCAGCAATAAACAGCTTATGGAGCAACTCGCTGACTATTTAAGAAGCAAGAGTCTTGATGAGATACTGGAAGAGCCAGATGTGAAAGAAAGGGTGGACAGGTACAAAGATCAAAATGAGATTCATAAAATGATGCTGGAAGAACATTCAAAAGTTGACGGTTCTGTTGTGATAACCGATTTTAGAGGTTTTTCCGGCATTCCGCCGGGAAACCGCCACCTCATTTATGCTTTATATCCGGACACCAACGTCTCAATCCGCCTTGTAGATGGTTTTAAGAAACAAAACGTGTCCATATCTGTTGGGTACAGCATATTAAACCGCACGGCAAAAGTGGATGTGGGATCGCTGATGCTGAAGCACGGCGGAGGCGGACACAAGGCGGTAGGAACCTGCCAGGTATCCTATGATGACGCCGATAAAATCATTGGTGAATTGGTTGAGGCGATTAAAGTCGAATCATAATTTGCAGTTCAGCGGATGGCCTAAGCAGATTGAACGGTTTTTTCTATTCTAAAAGTCTAAAAGAAATTCCTTTTATTATGGAGCCTCGACAGGTTCTATTCGTGTTCGGTTGGTAAATTTTCACCTGTTCCAGGCGCTTCTGATTGTGAACCTGCTTCAGTAACAATAGAGGAACTCGTTTTTTTTGAAGATAAAGTTGCCAAGCTTAATGAAGTTACCATAAACAGGACAGCAATCCCTGTGGTTAATTTTCCGAGAAACCCACCGGCACCAGCACTTCCAAAGACCGTTTGACTGGATCCGCCAAAAGCAGCTCCCATAGTTGCACCTTTTCCCGTTTGGAGCAGAACTATCAATATTAAAGACAACCCGGAAATAATATGTAAAATAGTTAAAACTGTAAGCATTAAAAAAACCTCCGTAAACAATTATCAATTTGCAATTTCATATTAATAGGCTATTGAAAAATATTAACATTATTTATTGCTAATTGTATTTTCTCCTGCCTGAATAATTTTGTTAAATGATTCTGATTTTAAACTGGCTCCCCCGACAAGGGCACCGTCTATATCTTCTTTCGAAAGGAGTCCTTCCGCGTTACCCGGGTTAACGCTACCGCCATACAGGATTTTTATCTTTTCAGAGGATAATTTGTTGAAAATCTCCTCGATTTTTTTCCTGATGAATTGATGTATCTCCTCGGCCTGTTCAGGAGAAGCGGTTTTTCCTGTTCCGATCGCCCAGACAGGTTCGTAGGCAATGATACACATATCTAATTCTTTTGATGATATATTAGCAAATCCTTCTTTAATTTGCGACTCAATAATTGAAAATGTATTGCCATTTTCTCTTTGTTCTAAAGTTTCTCCTATACAGACAATGCATTTTAGATTTACTTTTAAAGAAGCGTTAATTTTCTTATTGACCGACTCATTAGTTTCGTGGAAAAACTGTCGTCTTTCAGAATGGCCGATAATAACATGAGAGCAGCCTGAATTTGTTAGCATTTCAGGAGAGACTTCTCCGGTGTAAGCTCCTTTTTCTTCCCAAAAAACATCCTGGGCTGCTAAAGAAATATTTTTCTTTTGTCCCGAATCATTCTTTAACAGACAGGTGTTTACAGCGTGAAGCACAGTGAATGGTGGAGCAACCACAACTTCAATTTTTTCATTATTAACGGGTTGGACTTCTTTTATCAATTGAACAGACTCTTCGATAAGTCCGTTCATTTTCCAGTTTCCGGCAATTAATAAACCTCTCATTTATTCACTTTTTTAGTATTATTTCTTTATAAAATCTTCTTTATTGAGGATTTTTTTGTTTGCTCAACGGAGCGGAAGCTCCGTTTGACTGAGGAGACTCTCCTATTTAAGTTTTAGCTGCAATAAACATGGCAAGGTCTCTAACGCGGCAGGAATAGCCCCATTCGTTATCATACCATGACAGAACTTTTAGCATATTTTTTTCGATAACACTGGTGGAAAGACCATCCACAATAGAAGAATGTGGATTATCATTCAAATCAATAGAAACCAACGGTTCTTCAGAGTACTGCAATATTTTTTTTAATTCCCCTTCTGCTGCGGATTTTAAAGTTTTATTGACCTCTTCAGCAGTAGTGTCTTTTTCTGCTTCCACAACCAAGTCTACTAAAGACACATTTGGCGTTGGCACCCGTATAGCCATTCCGTCCATTTTCCCTTTGAGTTCCGGTAAAACGAGGGAGACTGCTTTTGCGGCTCCTGTTGTGGTTGGGATCATTGATACTGCCGCTGATCTCGCCCTTCTCAAATCTTTATGAGGAAAGTCCAGAATTCTTTGGTCATTGGTATAAGAATGGATAGTTGTCATCAGGCCTTTTTTAATGCCAAAATTTTCAAGCAAAACCTTGGCAATCGGCGCCAGGCAATTTGTGGTGCAAGAGGCGTTGGAAATAATATGGTGTTTCGCAGGGTCGTATTTTCCCTCATTAACTCCCAATACAATTGTAATATCAGGTTCTTTTGCCGGCGCGGAAATGATTACTTTTTTTGCTCCCGCACCGAGGTGTTTTGACGCGTTAGTTTTGTCGACAAAGAGCCCTGTAGATTCAACCACCAAATCCACTCCCATCCCTTTCCAGGGAAGATTGGCGGGGTCTCTTTCCGAAAGAATCTTAATCTCTCTTCCGTTAACTATTAATGAATTTTCTTTTGTGCTGATCGATGCATTTAATTGTCCATGCACGGAATCATATTTTAATAAATGGGCTAAAGTTTTGGCATCTGTAAGATCATTTACAGCGACAATTTCTAATTTCTTTTCATCGAGAGCGGACCGTAATATATTTCTTCCAATACGTCCGAATCCATTAATGGCGACCTTCAACCCCATGACATTCTCCTAAAAGAAAAGATTATATGTTAATAAAAACTGTTAAATCAAAATAATGATCTCAGGTATTGTACTATCAACCGGACTCCAATACCGACGGCGCCTTTTGGAACGTAAGGTTTAGGTTTTCCTGTCCAGGCGGTTCCGGCAATATCAAGATGAGCCCAGGGATATTCCGAGGCGAATTTTTTTAAGAGCCCTGCAGCAGTAATAGTTCCTGCCCCGCGGCCGCCAATATTTTTTACATCCGCGATATCACTTTTAATCATTTCGTCATATTCTTCCCAGAGGGGGAACTGCCATAATCGTTCGCCGGTTGCTTCACCGGCTTTTTTTACGGCATCGATTAATTTTTCATCTGTTCCCAGAAGTCCCGTAGCATGGTGTCCGAGGGCTATTACACACGCGCCTGTTAGAGTAGCCATGTCGATCACGACTTTGGGTTTATACTTTTCCGCGTAAGTTAAGGCATCAGCTAATATAAGGCGTCCTTCAGCGTCTGTATTAAGCACTTCTATAGTTTTTCCGGACATGGTTTTTAAAACATCTCCCGGTTTAATGGCGCTTCCTCCCGGCATATTTTCAGTCGCCGGTACCAAGGTTACAACATTAACAGGTAGTTTCAAAGAAGCTGTTGCCATGATGGCACCCATCATTCCCGCTCCACCGGACATATCTGTTTTCATTTCCTCCATACCGTTACTTGGTTTAATGGAAATACCGCCGGTATCAAAGGTCAACCCTTTCCCAACCAGGACAACCGGCGCTTTATTTTTTTTTGTTCCCCAGTATTCCAGGATAATGAACTTTGGAGGCTGATGGCTTCCTTTGGCTACACCTAAAAGTGCGCCCATGCCCATTTTTTCCATATCCGGTTTGTTCAGGATTTTACATTTAATATTGCACTGTTTTGCCATCTTTCTAGCCTGTTCTGCCAGATAAGTCGGTGTTGCGGTATTCCCCGGATGATTAATTAAATCTCTCGTAAAATAAACAGCTGCTGAGATTTTCTTTGCTATGCTCACTCCGGATTTCAGGGTCTTTATGTTTTTTTCATTTTCGGTTAAAAGTGTCAGTTCAGAGAGTTTCTTCTCATTATTGTTTTTTTCCGACTTGTACTGATTAAACTTATAAAGAGAGAGGATTGCTCCCTCTGCAATTGTCTGGCCGATATCTATTGCAGCCATGCCCTTAATTTTCATGTCAGGCATGTTTGTAATCAATTTTTTAATGCCTTTGCCTTCAGCAATTTTGGTGATTGTTGCAGAGGCTTGCCTTAGTTTATCAAGAGTCATTTCCTTTTTTTTGCCAAGCCCAATCAATATGACTTTATCCACGTTCAGTTTGCCAAGGGAATAGATAAAAGTTGTTTGATTCAGCTTACCCTCAAAGACTTTTTCTTTTACAAGCTGCCGGACCATTCCCGCTAACTGTTTGTCTGTTTGCTTGATGGCAGGGTTTAGTACCTCTTTTTCAAAGCACCATAAGGCGACACAATCACCTTTTATTTTAAGAGTGGATCCTTTTACAACTTTAATATTCATTTTGCTCCCACTTTCATAATCTTAGATGTTGCAAATCCTGAGTAAGTTTTGAATAAAATATCAACTTTACGTTATTAAAATTTTCAAGTCAATACCTGTAGATTTTTGAACCACGAATCCCAAAAAACGGGACACAAATCACGAAGGAAAAGCTTTAAATACAAATTTATTAAATTTTTTTTATTGCTCTTTTGTAACCTGTTTTAAAGCTCTATTGTATCAATAAAAATTCTTCGTGTCTTTTGTGTTCTTTGTGGTAAAAAGTTTGGATGCGGCGAAGCTGGGCTGTGAAATCTGTGGTTTTTTTAACAATGTAAAATGTCTTTCAACCCTTTATTATTTTTAATCGGACCTAGCAAGGCAAGAGTAAAAGATTTACTATAAAATAGCCTGTTCGCAAGGTCTTTTATCCCATTCGCGGTAACAGCGTCAATATTTTTTATCATTTCATCTAATGTAAAATGTTTATTAAAGTATATCTCTTCTTTTGCCAGTTGCACCATTCTGCTGCCGGAACTTTCCAGCGACAGCATAAGCCCGCCCTTTAGTTGATTTTTCGCCTTTTCCAATTCTTTCGAATCGACTTTATTGTCTATGATTTCTTTAAGTTCCTGCACAATTAATTCTACGACAGTCGTATAGTTTTTTGTCCCTGTTGCCGCATAGACCATAAATATACCTGTATCTTTGTAATTACTGTTCATTGAATGAACAGAGTAAGCCAGTCCCTTTTCTTCCCTGATTTTTTGGAACAACCTTGAACTCATTGATCCGCCAAGGATTGCGTTTAGAAGATAACACTCATATCTTTGCTTATCATTTGTTTTTATCCCGGCTGCTGCAAGGCAAACATGCACCTGTTCCAGTTTTTTATATTTACAAACTGTGCCGAATTTCATTTCCTGAACAGGACCGGAGTCGATTATTTCAGTGCTTTTAAATTTGCAAAAATATTTTTCCAGGAGATCCACTGAATCCGAAA
>DASCNB010000083.1:0-10191 GCA_036011265.1 Nitrospinota bacterium
GTTTTAACAATCTCGACATTAAAAGATTTTGGAAGTTTGTTTCTATTTCTAACTAAAAAAACCGTCATTAAAATAATGAGAGAAAGAGAAACCAAAAGCAACAGTTTTTTCAGCAATTTTTTAGTTTTCATTTCTCTTATTAATTATCAGTTAATTTTAACTGCCTCATCGATTAACATAATAGGAATATCATCTTTAATTTCATATTTTAATTTACATTTATCACAGATTAAGCCATTACCTTCTTTTGTGAGATAGATATCTCCTTTGCATTTTGGGCATGCTAAAATGTCTAATAGTTCCTTATCAATTCCCATCACATTTCTCCTTTTAAAAAGATAGTTTAATGATGCTAAATCATATTATAATAATTTCTTTCTAACATCCAATACTTAATTTCCAGCTTGAGAATATATTTGAAAATATAACAAAAATAATGTAATTTGTTTCTAAATACTTATTATTAGAGGAATTAGCATGAAATTGACTTTTTGGGGAGTCCGGGGTTCCATCCCGGCGCCGATATCGAATTCAGAAATTCGTTATAAGGTTACGGAGGTTCTGAAGAAAGCTATCAAAGAAAAAATCATCAAAGAAAATCAGTTAGAAGATTTCATTAATTCTCTCCCTGCTGATTCACTGGGAACTACAGGTGGAAACACTGCTTGCGTTGAAATCCGGGCATCTAATAAGATTATGGTATTTGATTCCGGTACAGGGATAAGAATATTAGGCCAAGAGTTAATGTCCGGCGAATTTGCTAAAGGAGAAGGAATCCTTCATCTCTTTTTGAGCCATACCCATTGGGACCACATAATGGGATTCCCCTTTTTTGTTCCTGCTTATATAAAAGGTAATTCTATTCATATATACAGCTGCCACCCGAAAATGGAAGATCGTTTTAACAATCAGCATAACCCGCTCCATTTCCCTGTACAACTTGAATCGCTTTCTGCAAATATTGAATTTCATCCCATCAAATCCGAAGAAGATTTTATTCTTGATGATTGCACTATTACTCCAATTGATCTTAATCATCCTGGAGAATCATATGGATATCGTGTTGAGCATGCAGGGAAAAAAGTTGTCTATGCTACCGATTCGGAATATAAAGATATTACCGATAAGGGTTTAAAAAAACATCTCGATTTTTTTTATGAAAGCGATATTTTGATTTTTGATGCCATGTACACATTGTCCGATGCATTAGATAAAGAAGATTGGGGACATAGTTCATCACTTATTGGAGCTGAAATTGCTATGGCAGCAAAGGTAAAAAAACTGATCTTATTTCATCATGACCCTACCAATGATGATTGTGTCTTACAAGATATTCTGGAGAAAACAATAAAATTCATAAAAAAGAATACCGAGCATCAATGTGAAGTAATACTTGCGCGTGAAGGGCTCACGTTGGAAATATAATCTTTTCTCTTTAGAAGCTCGCTCCACCAATTTTCCTTATGACAAACAAAAACATTTAAGAAATAAAAACCATAAAAGTTATTGCAATCATGCTTCGAAACCTCTGCCGGAAGATTTGAACCAACAAGGAAGTGGAATCAATTGAACAAATAACTTTAGATTTTTCTTCAAGGACCTGAAACCCGCAATCTGATGGTTCGGCAAACGTTCGACTGAACTCATGCCGAAGACTCACCATGATAATGTCGCTATGAGTCCGTCGAAGTAGTATTTTCCATGTAGTGAGCGAATCAAATGTTCCACAAAAATTTCAAGGATAAAATTTTAGAGGCTATCTCGGCCTTTGTTAGCAAACATCCTTACTTTATCCTCATCTCTTCAATTCTTCTGGCACTATTATCCATCCATTACACTATTAATAATCTCAAATTTTTAACTAACCGGAATGATCTTATTTCACCTCATGCCAAGTACTATCAAGACTACCAAAATTTCCGTGAGGAGTTTAATAATTCCGACGGGATAGTTGTAGTTATAGAAGGATCGAACAAGGAAAGAGTCAAAAATTTTGTAGAAGATCTTGCACATTTTTTCCATTCCAATCCCGACAAATTTCAGGATGCTTTTTATAAAATTGATACAGATTTTTTTAAAAGAAAAAAACTCCTCTTTCTCAGCCCAAATGATCTTCATGCTTTGGAGAATAAAATAAAATCAAATAGTTCTTTTATCAAGAGCCTTATTAAAAACCCAAATCTTGAATCATTTTTCAATCAGGTTAATAAGGAGATAAGTAAGGCCATGGTTGGAACATTGATCTCGGATTTTTTTGGAGGGAATAAAAAAAGTGATGAGAATGATTTAGATAATCCATTAGATTTAACACTGGTTGAATCCATTCTGGAAGAAACAGTGGCTCACTTAAAGGGTGAGAATGATTTTTCATCCTTTTGGAATAATTTTTTTATTAAGAAAAAAGGAGAAATAGATGAAGAGGGGTATCTCACTTCAAAGGAGAAAAAGTTTTATTATGTTTTTATAAGTCCAGAGGAAAATCAATCTGATTTTGCCAGAGCTGTAGTCCCGATAAACATTACTCGAAATTATATTAAAAAATTACAGGACAAGTATCCCGGCGTCATTGCCGGTGTTACCGGACCCACCGCTTTAGCTTCCGATGAGATGGTGACGACAAGCAATGACATGGTGAGGGCCTCTTTGATTTCATTAGCAGGTGTCTCTCTCCTTTTTATAATTTCTTTAAAAAGATTCATACTGCCAATTATTGCGGTTTTTACATTAGTTATTTCGCTATGCTGGTCTCTTGGTTTTACCACATTAACTGTCGGTCACTTAAACATATTATCGGTAGTTTTTACGACTATTCTAATCGGGCTTGGTATAGATTTTGGCATTCACTTTATTACAAGGTTTCAGGAAGAACAAACACTTGAAAACAATGTAACAGCATCCATCACCAACTCACTTATTGGCACAGGAAAGGGAGTTATTGCAGGGGCTATTACTACATCATTTGCTTTTATGGCAACTATTTTTACTGATTTCAAGGGCATTGCTGAACTGGGATTTATAGCCGGAACAGGCATCATTATTTGTCTGGTAGCCACAATTACTCTTTTACCAGCTATGATCATAATTATGGAGCGTTTTAAAGCTATTCATTTGGTACAAAAATTATCTGAAAAGTTTGTATTCAAGCATAGCCTGTCACAAAAGACCGTACACCCATTTTTCGATATTTTGCTGAAAAAACCGCTTGCTTTAATTCTTTTGGGTTCTTTTATCACTCTTTTATCCATTTTCTTTATCAGGAATGTCCGCTTTGACTACAACATTCTGAACCTTCAAGCCTCAGGCTTAGAATCAGTAGATTATGAGATGAAAATACTAAATAATTCAGATAGATCCGCCTGGTATGGGGCTGTAATTGTAAATTCATTTGATGAAGTTCTTTCAACAAAGAAAGACCTCGAATCTCTTTCATCAGTTAACGTCGTAAGCAGCATCGCTTCCATAGTACCTGATAGACAGGAAGAAAAAATAAATATCATAAAAAAAATTTCTCGCTTATTCAGCAAATTTCCAGATCCTCGCAAGGATAACAACTCTGTGGATTTAAATAGTTTAAGTAATATCTTGAATAAAATTAATTTTAAAATGAGAAATGAAAAAAAAGATAGTTGGAAGGAGAAGAGCAAACCTCAAGCCGAGTCTATTAAAAAAGTCAGAAAATTAATTTCTGATTTTAATTATTTAGTAAAACAACAAAAAAAAACATTCATGGAAGAGAGTTTGAATAAGTACCAGACCATTCTATTTGCTGATTTTAATAAAAAAATGAAAACTTTTAAAGAGGCCCTTAATCCGGAAAAAATAATGATTATCGATATCCCTGAAAATTTAAAAGAACGTTTTATCGGTAAAACTAAAAAATTTCTCCTCCAGGTATTTCCAAAAATGAATATTTATGATAGAGAACCAATGGAAAAATTTATTTCAGATATCTGGTCAATTGATCCCAACGCTACAGGCACAGCAGTAACAGCAAGTGAATCCAGCCGTCTTATGAAGGAGGGATACATCAAGGGCGGTATTTATGCATTAATAGCTATTTTATGGTTCGTCTGGATATCTTTCAGGGATTGGCGTTGCGCTTTGCTGGCCATTCTACCATTGGCACTCGGAACTTTATGGACTCTCGGCCTGATGGGACTCTTTAATCTCCCATTTAATCTTGCAAATCTTGTTATTCTGCCACTCATTATTGGAATCGGTGTTGACAACGGCATACATATAGTTCACCGACACAGAGATGACATAGGCAGTATGGTTTCCCCGGTATACAAGAGCACGGGAAAAGCTGTTATTCTGAGTTCGTTGACCACAATGATCGGCTTTGGCAGCCTCATGGTTGCTTCACACAGAGGAATTCACAGCATTGGTGTTTTATTGACCATAGGAGTAGGATGCTGCATGATTGCCTCTTTAACAATCCTTCCTGCTATACTCAAAATTACACGTGAAAAAGGATGGGAGCCGAAAAAAACATAGCTCAACATTTCAATTATTTTTTGAAGCATTTCACTTCTAATCCCAGGGCGTCTCATTGAGGCTTATTGAAGCTGTGTTATAATCAAATAGTTTAAATTGCTTTAGAGCGATAAATTTCTTAAATTGTGTGCGCAATAAATCAGAAATAGGATATGAAAGACTACAGAACAATTTTTCGTTTAGTTAAGCCATACTGGAAAAGAGTTGCTATCGCAGGAGTGATTGGCATCATTATATCCGCTCTGAATGCGTCTCTTGCATGGCTTGTGAAACCGGCCCTGGACAGCCTTCTTCAAAAGAAAAATGTTAACATGCTTATGCTCCTTCCATATGGTGTGTTTCTAATTTTCTTTACAAAAGGCGCGTTTGTTTTTCTGCATGAATACCTTATGAGATCTGCATCCCAGAAGATGGTTATGGACCTTAGAAACAGGCTTTACCAGCACGTCATTAAGTTACCCATGAACTACTTTAGTAAAAATTCAAGCGGTTCATTGATGTCTAAAGTTGTAAATGATACAAACGCATTACAATCCGTTGTATCCCTGGCGATTAAAGACTTGCTGGTCGAGAGCGCTTCTCTTATCGCCCTCACAGGCGTCGCCCTCTACCGTCGTTGGGATCTTACGCTAATAGCCATGTTCGGGTTGCCAGCAGCTTTTTATGGTGTAGGCGTTCTTGGAAAAAGATTAAAACGTATAAGTCAGCGAGCCCAGGAAAAAATATCCATCATTACAGAAATCCTTCATGAGAGTTTTTCGGGAATAAAAATGATTAAAGCATTTGTAAAGGAAACCGATGAAACCGAGCGTTTTAAACATAAAAATAAAGATTACTACAGAGAGAACATGCGGTCTGTAAGAGTTTCAGAACTTGTTTCCCTGATGATGGAATCTGTAGCCGGTTTAGGTATTGCCTTTGTCATGTGGTATGGAGGAAAACTTATAATTGAGGATGTCATAACACCCGGAGATTTTTTCTCTTTTCTTACGGCAATATTTATGCTCTACACCCCGGCCAGAAGACTTGCAAAAGTAAATAACGGTATCCAGAAAGCCAGAGCGCCTCTTCAAAGAATATTCAGTTTGCTTTCTGTAGAAGAAGAGAAAGACGGAATGAATAATATCAATTCTTTCAAAGAGGAAATTAAATTTGATGGTGTATTCTTTAGATACCCATCCGTAAAAAATAATGCATTGGATAATATAAATTTCACAATTAAAAAAGGTATGATCATCGCAATTGTTGGACAAAGCGGCGCCGGGAAAACAACCCTTATTAATATGCTTCCAAGATTTTATATGCCTGATGAAGGCTCAATTCGTATAGATGGTATGGATATATCTACAGTAACTTTAAAATCCCTTAGATCACTGTTCGGAATTGTTAGCCAGGACGTAATACTTTTTAATGATACTGCGATGAATAACATTAAATACGGCAAGCCGGAATCAAATGAGAAAGATGTCATTCTGGCCGCAAAAGCAGCTTACGCTCATGAGTTCATTCTGGAATTTCCACATGGCTATGATTCTGTGGTTGGAGAAAGAGGAGTAAAGCTTTCAGGTGGACAAAAACAAAGGCTATCTATTGCAAGAGCAATCCTCAAAAACCCACCCATATTAATTCTTGATGAAGCAACCTCGTCCCTTGATACCGAGTCTGAAGTGATAATTCAAAATGCGCTTGAAAATCTTATGGAGAGCAGAACCACTTTCGTCATTGCACATCGACTTTCCACAGTAAGAAAAGCGGATATGATAATTGCTCTGGAAAAGGGAAGGATTGTTGAGTCTGGCACTCATGAAGAACTTCTCGCGAAAGAAGGGCTTTATCAAAGACTCTATGAAATACAGTTCCGGGGTCAGGAAGAAGTGACAACCTCAAAGAATTAGTTTATTTTGCCGACAGAATTCACTGAAAAAAAGTAATGGCACGAAAGCATAAAGTTGTTTTTTTACGAAGCATAATACCTCACACTGCGTCAGGTTACTATTTTAAGGGAATGCAAAAACAGGATGTGGATCTTATTGAAATTCCATTTGATCCGCATCAGCCTCAGCCGGATATGAAATTTCCGGATGCAGATTTGTTGTTAATGGTTGATTGTGGTTTACCTGTTGAGTTTCCAAGCTTAAAAAATTACGGTAGCCCAAAAGGCTATGTGAGTATAGATTCTTGCCACAAATTAAAAATCCATCAAGAATATTGTGAAAAACACGAGTTTGACTATATATGGGTCGCTCAAAAACATATGGTAAGGGAATTGGGCACAAACGCATCATGGCTCCCTCTTGCAGCGGATGAAGACATTCATGTTTATAACGCGCTCATGATGGAGAACAATCGTTTTTGGAAAAGAATATTCCGCCGAAGCCGTTATGATATTGGCATGTGTGCCGCTCCTTATAAACACCGTCGCCGTTTTGAAAAGCTTTTCAAAAAAGCCGGGTTGAGTACAAATTTTTATTTTAGAAAAAAGTTTGGGAAAACGGCTGTGCATGAAATAGCTATATGCACTATAGGTTTTAACGCAGGCGCTGGTTTTAACAACAACAAAGGGCAGGATATCAATATGAGAGTTTTTGAAACCATGGCAAACGGAAAGGCTATGTTATTGACCAACAGCTATGATAGTCTTGGATATGAAGAGCTGTTTGAAGAAGGACGGCATTACGTCACTTTTAAATCGGAAGAAGAAGCTGTGGAAAAAGCGCTTTATTACGCAAAAAACTCAGTTGAAGCATCCTGTATAGCTCTTGAAGGCCAGAGTCATATTTTATCAAACCATACTTATGCTCATCGTTGTCGTAAAATTCTTTCTGTTCTATGAACAACAATAAATCGTTCAATAAACATCCTATCTCTGAAACTTTCCTCAAACACCGGTATGGAAACTATCCTGATCTTTCTAATGCACAGCGCTGCCTGGTTATTAAATTCGCGCACATTGGAGATGTTCTTTTAACCACTCCTGTTTTTCGTTGCCTGCATCAATATTTTATGGATAAAAATTTTGAAATAGACGTGATGCTATATAAAGATACTGAACCATTGCTCCGTCATAATAAATTTATAAAACAAATTCATATGGTAGATCGCCGCAAATCCAATCAAAGAAGCTTGAGAAAAGAATGGAATTTATTAAAAACAGTAAGGAATCGGAAATACGATTTGGTATTGAATATGAATTCTGGTGATAGAGGCGCTATATTGGGATTTTTGAGCGGCGCAAGGATAAGGGTTTCTCTTGATCCTCGTAAAAAAGGAATGATAGGAAAGAGTGGGCTTTCGACCCACCTCATTAGCTACCCTTTAAAACCGCGTCATGCAGTGGAACGTCATCTTGATTTCTTGCGGCATGTAGGAATACACCCTGATGTTTCACAACGACAGCTTTGTCTTAATCCAGGTGAGGAATCACGAAAAAGTCTCTATAGCAAATTAAAGGATTATAAAATTGATGTATCAAGTTTTTCACCCGTTATTATTTCTCCAACAACTCGATGGCGTTTTAAATCATGGAGAACCGATGGTTTTGTTGACTTAATAAAATATCTCAATAACAATTTTGGGCTCCCAATAGTACTTGTAGGAGGTAATGAGCCTTTGGATTTGGAAATTTCAAAAGAAATCGCAAAAAATAGCAGGATTAAACCGTTAGACTTAACGGGAAAAACATCACTTTTAGAATTGGCAGCTTTATTGGAAAAGACAAAATTGTTTGTAGGAGTGGATTCTGCTCCAATGCATATGGCCTCAGCTCTAAAAGTACCAACTGTTGGAATTTTTGGTCCAACAAACATTGCCGAGTGGTCATCGTGGGACAATGGAGAAGGTTATTGCAAAACCGTGGCGATGGAAGAATTTTCCTGCCTTCCTTGTGACCGAACAGGATGCGGAAACAGCAAAGTGAGCGACTGTCTGGTGCAATTGCCTGTTGAAAGAGTTATTGAAGCAATTAATGAAGTATTTCAGCATTAAGGCACTTCTATGAAAATAGTTTTTACACAATTCACACCACCTTTCGAACACGGAATGACTGAAACGGAATATTTAAGATACGATGACTGGTTTTCAAAATTACGCAGAGCGTTTGCAAAAAATGAAAATGTGTTTTTTATTTCCCTGACAAAGAAGAAAGAGCTAATAACGGTCAAACACGAAGGATATACCGCATTATTTTTCCCTGTCAAAAATCCGGATCAACGCCAAAGCAACTGCCGTTTGTGGTATGAAAACGATGGTTTATGCCGCTGGTTGATAAACGAATCGCCTGATGTAATACATATTATAGGCAGCGGTTCTCAAATGGCACTAAATATACTGAAGAATGTACGCGAACCTTTGTCATTCCTGTGGGAAAGAAATGTTGTTAATAAAAATACACTTATGTGGGAAGAGCTTGATTTATGTGACTATTATGTTCATCCGACTTTAGATTCAATTAAGCGAGCTATGGCCCGTGTACCAAAAGAGAAATTGCTGAAAGTTCCCCTGGGTGCTGATACAGATTTCTTTAAACCTGTTGAATTAGAAAAACAGTTCGATATAGTTTCTGTTGGAGTTTTAACTCCCCGCAAACAAATTGATAAAGTTCAAAAAGTTGTCTATAAGAGAGGACTTCGTTGGATACATTCGGGTGGTTATGTTAAAGGGCCGCCTTATACAAAAGCAGAGGATTTATTTTTTTTTCGTAAATTGAGAAAGTTGTTTTCTAAATACCCTCAAAAAAAATCTTATTCAGGTAATATTTGTTCCGGCAGGTTTTCTCATCAACAAATGCCATTAATTTATAATAGATCCAGAATTATGGTACATCCAGCATTATTCGAAGGAGCTGCCAGAGCTGTTCAGGAAGCTTTGTGCTGTGAATTGCCAGTTGTCGTTTCAAAAAAAGCAGTCCCTTGGGTAGAACCAGAGTTCGGAATTGCTATAGATGAATTATCTCAATTAGATGAAGCAGTTAGAAGTTTGCTATCGGATAATAATAAAATAAAAAAAATGGGGAAGAATGGCCGTGACTGGCTCATGGCAAATCATAGTTTTTCTCACCTTTATGATGTAGTTGCAGGATTTAACCAAATGGAAAAGCCTGAAAAAAAAATGTCCGAGGACTTGAAACTATAGACTAAAAAGAGGAAAATACTTTTTCCTTTATAGGGTTATCAGATAAAAAATGTCTAAAAAAGCTTTAATAACTGGAATTACGGGACAGGATGGAAGTTATCTGGCCGAGCTTCTATTAGAAAAAGGATATGAGGTCTACGGTCTGGTAAGAAGAGTAGCCTTAGAGGATGAATATCACAGGATGAGCAGGATCCTTCATATAAAGGATAAGATTCATTTAACCCCTGGATCATTAGAAAGCCATGCCAGTGTCTATAAATCCATAAAAGCAATACAACCCGATGAGATATATCATTTAGCAGCCCAAAGTTATGTGGGTTACAGCTTTGAGGACGAATTTTCAACGTTAAATACTAATATTAACGGCACTCATTATATCCTTTCCGCTTTTAGAGATTTAGTTCCTGATGCTCGGCTTTATTTTGCAAGTTCCAGTGAAATGTTTGGAAAAGTCAGAGAAGTTCCGCAAACTGAAGATACGCCGTTTCATCCAAGATCAGCTTATGGTATATCCAAAGTTGCAGGTTTTGATTTAACCAGAAATTATCGGGAGGCCTACGGGTT
>DASCNB010000084.1:0-3809 GCA_036011265.1 Nitrospinota bacterium
GAGGGAGTGAAGCAACTTTGCCAGTTTCTTCTAAAAGAATCGGAATAAATTTTAGCGAAATTAATATTATCATGGAAAAATTCTTTACCGGGAACCCAAACAGCCTCAAAGGACTTAAATACCACTCAATCGCGTTTACCATTTTTTGAGGTGATGTTGTTAGTGTAAGTATGCAGGATAAGTATATAAGTACAATCAGTCTAAAATTAATTATTACCCCTTGTTGAAAGCCTTCATGAGTGACGCTGATAGTTCCTAAGAAAAAATGATGGACAGGTTTGCCTGGAGTAAGGAACAGGTGAAATAAAAATGTGAACAAAAATAAAAAAAGAAACGGTTTGAGACCTTTGATAAAAACTTTAAAAGGGATTCTTGATAACGTTCCAAGAGCAATTGAAAAACATCCTATAAAAAAAATTGTATAATAAGATGGACTAATGGCGGCAAAGATCATTAAGGATATAACAAGAAAAAACTTTATCCTGGGATCCATCCTGTGAATTATAGAATCAGATGGGAAATAACGACCTATTGTAATATTTTGTAATCCGTTAAGCATGTCATTCAACATCAGCCATAAGTACTTTTTTGTTATAAGCTGAAATCAGGTCCCCCCTGCTTAGCATACCGATTACGCGATCCTGTTTTTTTGAATCTACTACCGGAAGTTGAGCTACATCAATCGCGGCAAATTTTTCCAGAGCTTGATTCAGGTTATCTTCTGGATTTAAACTTGTAACGTCAGTTGCCGCTAAGTCTTTTGCAACCACCAGGTCTTTAAGTCCCTCTTCAAACATAACTTCTCTAATGTCAGAGAAAGAAAGGATAGCAACCATTTTGCGTTTTGAATTCACAACAGGAAAGTATGAATTACTTGATTTGGAGATAATAGTTAAAATTCTTTTGAAGCGGGTTGTTTCTAAAATGGTTTCAACATTTTTGTCCATCACATCACCAACTTTTATCGATCCCATGATGGAAACTTCTCTCCCCTGATGGACGTTAATACCCCGTCTGCGTAATTTTAAAGTATAAATCGAATCCTTGGACAAATAGCGGACGACAGAGGTCGCAATAATACAACTCGCCATAATGGGTAGAATAATTTTGTAGTCATTGGTTAATTCAAACAGGATAAGTATATTCGTCATGGGAGCATGAGCAGCTGCAGCGACAACAGAACCCATCCCTACTAAAGCGTATGCTCCTTTAGTGGCTGTAATATCCGGGAAGATGAAATGAACTAATGAACCAAAGGTGCCTCCCAGCATCGCCCCGATGAATAAAGAAGGGGCAAAAACACCGCCGGAACCACCGGAACCCAGAGTAATGGAAGTTGCAATGATTTTCATGAAAATCAAAATAAATGTGATATACCAGACCATTTGTCCGTTGAGAGCCATATCCATGGCTTCATATCCGTTCCCCATTATTTGAGGTAGGAATATGGCCAGACAACCAATAAGAAGACCTCCAATCGCAGGTTTCAGAACCGGGTGGGTAGTTACTTTTTTTTCAAAGTAATCTTCGGACCAGTAAAGAGTGATAATATAAAGCCGGGCGATTAAACCACTTAAAAGACCTAAGATGATATAAAATAAAATTTCCCAATAACTGACAATCTGGTAGGACGGCACTAAAAATGCCGGAGAATTGCCATGAAAGGCGTGAGAAACAACAGTAGCAGTCACTGATGATATAACAATTGGAGTAAATGTACGAATTGAAAAAACTCCTAAAATAATCTCCATGGAAAATATAACACCCGCCAATGGGGCGTTAAAAGTAGCTGCAATGCCGCCTGCAGCTCCGCAGCCAACTAAAACTTTTATCCTTTCCGCGGACATATTAAATAATTGCCCGAATGCAGAACCTATGGATGAGCCAATTTGAACGATTGGTCCTTCCCTGCCTGCGGACCCTCCGGAACCAATACAAACGGCAGAGGCTAACGTCCGTAAGAGAATAGTTCTTGGTTTTATAATTCCGTTTTTCAAAGCGATTGACTGCATGACCTCAGGAACACCGTGTCCCTTTGCTTCAGCTGGAAAAAAATATGATAAGGGGCCGATGATCAGACCGCCGGCCATCGGGATAAGGGGAAGAAAATACCACGGCACTGAGGGCGCGATACTTAAAATTTCGAACCTGCCGTAAAAAAACATCTCTTTTAAAAATAGAATTAACCAGCGAAAAAACTCAGAACCAAGACCGCTGCATAGACCTATCAGACCACCTAAAAATAAAAGGTTTGGGTCTTTCCTTACCAGAAAATGGTACAAAGATATAACTCTATCTTCTAAAACATCGCGGGCCACTTTTTATTTCTCCGAGAATAATTGACTGTGGACGTTAACATCAAGACATACAGGGCATGTATGTAAAAAATGGAAGAGTGTTTTTCAGCTTTACCCTGCTGGTGGGGAACTATGCCTTATTGCAAATTTATATTCCAGAACCATCTCCATAACTTGAAAGATGTATTTTACATTCTTTTTTAGATGAATCATCTTCCAATTCCCATCTCCATCTTCCTTTTCTTGGGTCTTCACCGTCAAGAGTTGCAGTTGTGCAGGGCTGTTTGCATCCTATCGTGGCATAACCTTCCGAATACAACGGATGTACAGGAAGATTTCTCTTTTTAATATATTTATCGAGATCGGATTCCGACCAGGTGTATACAGGAGAAACTTTCATTGTTTGTCTTCCATTAGCTAGCATTGGTTGTATCTTCGGGAGTGTGCTCCTGAATTTTGATTGATCTTTTCTCAAGCCGGTGATCCAGACCGTCAAAGTTTTTAACGCCTTATCAGAAGGTTCAACCTTTCTGATTTTGCAACAGAATTCTCTATGTGACGTACTCTCAAGAAAAAGATATTCTCTCCAATGAGATTGTTTAATCATTTCTTTGACGCGCTGATCATCCGGTTTAAAAACTTGAATTTTACCTTGATAAAGCTTATTTGCATATAGTGCCTCTATCTGTTTCATATAATCAATCGTTTCAGAAAACAATCTCCCTGTATCAATGGTAAATGCTCTAAAAGAATCCGTCACCCTGGAAGCCATATCCATAATTACCAGACCGGTTTTTTGGAATGAAGTTCCTATCGCAGCCTGAGTTCCGAATTTTTTAAAAATATCTGCGAGCAAATCTTCCGCTTCTAAGTCAGTCCACTTGCTCACATATTCGTCCGCATTTTCTAATTTCATCTTAAACATATATAAAAAAAATGATTTGAACCTTTCATTATAACATATATATTAAGCATATAAAAATTATCCGTTACTTTAAGTTTTTATGATAAGAAAGTGACCAATGCCAGAGAATGGAAGAAGATTTCACAAAAGACGCATTGCAACAAGTTACGCGGCGCTAAGCTTTACAATCAATACACATACATACGGCCGTAAGGGCGCTTAGAAACGGGGATAATTTTGGTGTACCTGGAAAAATCGAAGATATCGAACTGTTCTCCCATTTCCTTACAGAAATCATTCAGGATGGGCTTTAATATTTTTTTATCAGACTCGTCAAGTTCAAAATGTTTAACTTCTTTTCCCAATTTGTCTTCTTCCACTTTGCCGCGTATATAAATTACTCCGCCATGCATTCCGGTAGCACAGTAATCTCCTAACACAGGCCGGTCATTATTATTTGGATTCATTCCCAAAAGGATTAGCGTTCCGCCAGCCATATACTCACCAAAGAAATTTCCGGCTTTCCCGCCAATCACCATAATGGGAACTTTATCCATATAACCTTTCATATGAATCCCCACTCGATACCCACAATCTCCTTTAACATA
>DASCNB010000085.1:0-9953 GCA_036011265.1 Nitrospinota bacterium
TCACGGTGTTTGGTTAGATGCCGGTGAGCTTGAACAAATAAGAAGCTTTATTGCAAATGGAGGCCTTGAAGATTCTCAAGACAAACAAATCATGGAAAACAAAGAAAAGATCAGCAAGGTATCAAGAGAAACAAAGGATTTAAAGTTATTTGCCAGGCAAATGAATAAATGGAAACTGAGAAAAATTCTTTATGGAAATTTTTAGATTGGATTTTCCAATAAGGATCAAGCTATGATAGCAGATATGGCTAAGATAAAAGTTTTATCAATGCTCCTGGTCGTCCTGGTTTTGACTAACCCCCTTTTAAGTTCCGCGGAAGCTAAAAAAGAATTCTACCCGAACGGCAAATTAAGATCAGAGACGAACTTCAAAAACGGTAAACTGGATGGAATTGCGAAGATTTATTATGGAAATGGAAAGTTAAGGGGAGAAGGAAACTACAAAAACGGTAAGCGGGAAGGAATTTTTAGAGATTATTCCGAAGATGGAAAGTTAGGTCGAGAGTTTAACTATATCAACGGTAAGCGGGAAGGAATTGGTAAGAATTATTATATAAGTGGGCAGTTAAAAGAAGAGGTAAACTACGTCAATAATAAACAGGAAGGAATTTACAAGACTTATTATGAAAATGGAAATTTACGAGAAGAGGTGAACTATATCAACGGTAAGCTGGAAGGAACTGCAAAGATTTATTATCCAAGTGGACAATTATTTGATAAAGAAAACTACAAAAACGGTACTGCGGAAGGAGTTCGCACTGTATATTACGAAAATGGGAAGTTAAAATCAGAGCTAATCTATAAAAACGGTGAAATCATAAGTAAAAAAGATTATGATGAAACCGGAAAACTTATAAAATAGAAAAGAAAAAAAGGGGTCTGAAATCCCCTCTTGAGAGGGGTGCCACTCTGTGGCGGGGTGTGTGATACTCCAGCTAAGTGCTGACTGCTGATTGCCGCATTTATAACTATGAATGAGAAAACTAAAATATACTTTCTTCCTATTGAGGAACCACGCTTGGACTTTGTCAGTAAAGCAGTCCAGAAAGGGATGAAATTTTTAGATGAATTTTGCAGAGATTCTGATGATGCTAAGGATGTAATTTTATATGCCTGGTCTAAACAAGATGTTCCAAATTATTTCAGAGAATCATTTAATCAAGACGCGATCAAGATATTAACCGAAGGGAAAACTTTACGTGGAAGTAATTCAACGATAAAACTTGTATCACATGAAACTTTCAGTCCATCTTCTGATAATAAAATAATCTTCAGTGCATACCCGAATAAAAAAATGTTAGATGACATATCTGATGCTATTAATGGGGATACTGTTGAAGCGGTTATCATCGTTAATGATGAAAAGAAATCAGAATCATGGTTAACGAAATGGGCTCCAAACCTGCAAAAGGTTGATTAAATTTCCCCCTGACACCCGACTCCTGGCAACTGATTTATTGATTGCTGCATTTAATCCCTGACAACTACTTCATCTGGCTTGTTTAAAATACGACTTTTTGCTAAAAAATATTCTGCAAATCAGATTTTGATGGTTTTAAATGAAAAATATCGAATCATAAAAAGAGAAAAATATGAAAAAATATTTAATTTTATTGCTATGCCTGGTTATGTTGTCGCCGGTTTACGCCAAACAAAAAGGCAAAGGTCAAAAGCACAAAAAACTTCCACCGGGCCTGGCTAAAAAATTAGAAAGAGGACAAAGTTTGCCACCGGGTTGGCAAAAAAAATTGGCTAAAGGAGAAGTGCTCAGTGATGAATTATATGGACATGCTGAACCTTTGACCGAAAAGGAAAAAAGTAAATTTCCTAAATCATCAGTAGGTATAGAACTTTTAAAAATTGAGAACAAAATTATTCGTATTATGGGCGCGACAAGAACGATATTGGATGTTTTTGAGATAGGTAAATAACTTATTCCGTTCAAAAAAACCTAAAGACTCACCTTTCACCCTTTCTCTTAAGTCAAGTTCTCCTTTCGGGGATTGCTTCTTTTCTTATTGCAAGATACAATTGTTTTAGAGAGTAGTTATTTTTTTGTATTTGTAGGGTTTTTTTATGGTAAACGAAATTGGCAAACTCACCCAGGTGAAGCAAAACGATCTATCAACTAATCAAATTGGGAAAAATTTTAATTTAAATAAAAATACCCTGTCTGAGAGTAAAAGTATCGGGGAAGATTCAGTTGACATTTCACAGGAACGAAACTTGGATTTTTTAAGGGTAGAAGCGGGCGTTTTAAAAAATGAACTTGCTGGAATTATTGCAAACTCTCTCCTCAAACCTCTATCAGAGGGTATAGTTAAAGAAGATCCTCTAAATTCTGTTTTATCTCGACTCGTAAAACCCGCTAAATCTATATTAGGTTCTGCCTCTGTTGATACTTTTTCCAAAGAGAAGCTATCGTCATTTCAAAGTGCTGTCAAACAATTAGGAAGTGCAGTTTCTAAAATGACTTCCAGCGCCTTACTGAGTCCGCTCAACAGAAATGCGGAACAATCCAACGCTTTGAATGGAATTTTAAACTCTATTTCAAACGAACTAACTGGTTTAGATAGTTCTATCCAAAAAAAATTGTAGTGACTCCAACTTTTTCTCAATTACTTTAATCGAGATGTGACCCTATACGCCTTTGGAGTGTTATGACAAAGCTGAGCTTAGCTCTGCCGTCTCATTGCAAATTGTTAACTGTTAATTGAAAATTGTCAATTAGTTCCTGATCGCTGATAGCCGACTGCTGATCGCTGACTACTGCTTCAAAGTAAATACCTCATTGATATTGCTATAAGATCCACCTGGCTTTGGTCCTCCACCTATCACATAGATACTATCTCCTATAACGGTTGCCCCCAATCCGTGACGTGATGTGGGCATAGACGTCATGGTTGTCCATTGTTCCGTGCGTGGATCATATGCCTCATTCAGGTTAAATGTCCCTTTTGGGGCCTCTCCTCCAAAAACAAATATCTTCCCCCTCAATGTCGCCGCGGCAATGCCACTCCGTGGAGTAGGGAGCGGAGGTTTTTTAATCCATTTGTCCTTTTTGATATCGTAGGTTTCATTGGTGTCCAGATTTTTGGCATAAGAGGACTTGAGTCTTCCACCTACGGCAAATATGGTGTCTCCAGCAACCGCCACCGCAAGATGGTCCCTGGCTGTCGGCATAGGGGCCCTGGATTCCCATCTATTTTTTTCCGGATCACATACCATTCATTAGCGGAAACGTTTTGGCCCTTAGCGTATCCTCCTATAGCATACAACTTGCCCTGATGGACACCAACCGCAAGGGCCCCTCGAGCAGTGAGCATTGGACTCCTGGTTCTCCAGCGATCAGTGACTGGGTCATACTCATAGATGGCGTTGGATGCCATCCAGGAAAAGGTCCCTCCGAAACCTCCAACAATATAAAGTTTTCCGTTTACCACCCCGATGCCGGCATGATGTAAACGTTTGGGCATGGGGGACAGTTCTCGCCAGCTATCCGTGGTTGTATCGTATTCTTCTACACGTGAGGTAACTCCTAGGCGACCAAAGCCTCCAGCAACATAAATCTTTTTTCCTATCGCAGCTACGGCCACCTCTGTTCGTTTAGTTGGCGCCGGTGCTTTGATGGTCCAACTCCCCAAACTCTGACCTGATGCGGTGGTATATGTCACGAGAATTGTAATAAAAATTGTACCGCTGATTAATTTCAAGATAGTAAGTTTCATACGATCTGCTAAAAATAATATTAGGTTACTCATCTTCTTTCTCCTATACCGTTTGAAGCAAATGGGGTCTGAAAGCCATTCTGTTAGAATTTACAAAGAGGGGTGTATTCCCCTCTTGAGAACCTGTCCTGAGGTTGTCGAAGGAGGGGTGCCACGTTGTGGCGGGGTGTGTAATGCTGGCTGCTGAACGCTGTATTCAATCCTTTACAACCTTCCTTCCAATGGGTGACCCTTTTTCCCGAAAATTCTTTAATGATCACTAACCATTAGAATAAGATTTAAAATCAGTATATCCTTCTCTTTCGAATGAAAACCATGAACCCATCTCGGCTTCGGGAGCCAGGGGCCAATCATTCGCAAATCGCTCTACAAGGTCCGGATTACTGATAAAAGGCCGCCCAAAGGCTATCATATCCGCTCTTTTTTCTTTAATCGTAGCCTCCGCTGTTTCTTGCGTATATCCACAGTTTCCTATTATCGGACCGGAAAAAACCTGCCGAAATTCGCTTAAATTCATGGGATCTCCAAGCTCATGGAAACCAAATGTCAGACCGTCTACAAGGTGCAGGTAGGCCAAACCTACTTTATCGAGTTGACTGGCAAAATAGGTAAAGGCTTCCCGGTAATCATCAGAACCCATGTCATTAAAATTTCCATTGGGGCTAAGCCGGACACCGATTCTATTAGTTGGCCAGATTTCCGTCACCGCACTCACTATTTCATGGAGAAAACGATACCGGTTTTCCAAACTCCCGCCATAAGTGTCGGTCCGTTTATTGGTTTTAGATTGCAGGAACTGATCAATGAGGTAGCCATTAGCAGCATGAACCTCTATCCCATCGAACCCTGCTTCTTTGGCCCTTATTACCGCTTGTTTATAGTCTTCCACAGTCCCGGAAATTTCATTTGTATTAAGTGCCCTTGGAGTTTCATAATCTTTCTTTCCTTGCGGAGTATGTATGTATTCCCCATTTAATCTTATCGCTGATGGCGCCACAGGTAAATTTCCATCATGGAAAGCGCTGTGAGAAGCCCGACCGCAATGCCATAATTGCAGGAAAATTTTCGACCCCTTGTCGTGTACCGTGCCAGTTATCTTTTTCCAGGCTTCAGCCTGCTCATCCGAATAAATTCCCGGCGAATTGATCCAGCCGATAGCTTGTTTGGAGATAACAGCTGCCTCAGTAATGAGAAGACCTGCCGCCGATCTTTGGGAATAGTATTCAGCCATCAAATCATTCGGCATTCGGTCCGCACCTGATCGGGCCCTTGTCATGGGAGCCAAAGCAACCCGATTTTTGAGTTCCAGATCACCCATCTGAAAAGGACTAAGCAATTCTTTTGATTTCGTTTTTGAAGTCATAAGCTGATTTTAGATCGAAGTCCGTAAAAGTACAAGACAAACTTAGCCGGTGTTTAGTCGCAGTTTGCTTTTTCCTTCTACTGCGACTTATGCAAGGCTTGATTTTTCCTTTTTTAGGCACTGTTAGGTTCTTCTTTTTACAGTGCCTTATGCAGAGTACAGCGCTCAATGCAGTCAAGAGTAGACTTGACCCCTTTTGTCCCCGAGGGACATGTTAGAGGGGAATTTTCTCCCCCAATTCCCCCTTTAAAAAGGGGGATACAAGGGGTTGTAGTTTTGGTTGCGGCCCCTTGGCCGCTCTGCGTTAATCCGCGGCCAACAGATATTTCCGGGTGTATCATTTAATTTGATATACCAATATACTTTTCTAAAATTTCTTTTAGCTTACCTGATTTCTCCATCTCGGCAATTCCACTATCGATAATCTTCTTAAGTTGGTTGGAATGTTTATAATTTCTCGATATCAAGATATGAAATTTCTCAAGAGTGGCTCCCGGTATAGGAGCGTACCCCAGGTCTCTTTCCAGATAGTTTACTCCAATCTGAGCAAACCCGGCCAATATCTCATATCTTGCGATAAACAGGTCACATCTTCCCTTATGGGTCTTCTCTATAACAAAGTCAAATTTTTTTGCACTCCGGTCTATTTTGATTAATGGTAGATTAAAACCTGCGTAAGCATATCCGAACAAACCGCAGACCTTATATTGTAAAAAATCTTCTTTCGCGGTTATATCCATTCCTTTTTGATATTTATTTCTGGAATAAAAGTAATAAGGACTTATTTTGTAATAATCACGGGTCATTAAAAATTTTGTGTCCCGTTCCTTGCTATAAGCCGCGCTTAACGCTATCTTGTAATGATGCCCTCCCTCTGTTAATTCAAGACACCGGTTCCAGGGAAGCATATTAAATATAACTTTAATGCCATGTTTCTTAAAAATGCTATTCAGCACCTCAATGTCGTACCCGATTATCTCTTTTGTTTTTTTTCCGTTTTCTCGTTTATAAAAGTGGTATGGAGGCCATCCGGCCCCGTCTCCGCACACATGAATGGTATCGCCTTTTTTAAGTCCTTCAGCAAAAACGGGAGACGTTACTACGATAAAAATCAAACAACTTAATATAATACCGTAAGAAATAATTTTCACTACCATCTACTATATTCTTTACTTATTGATTTATCAAGGCTATGAGAAAAACATAGCAGGCAAAAAACCAGAAAACTCCACCTAGTGCTTGAGTCGTCAGAAGTTGACCTGCCCCCAGTTAATGTACCACATAGTGTGTTAGTCTCTAGTTCATGGATACAGGCAGTGGAGGCATAGCCGGAATGCAGTAAAATACCCATTTAGGTTGCAGTTTTCCTTTTTCCGGGAGGCATAAGCGCTAAGCTTATTTTCTTCTGACAGAAGATATGGATTAAAAGGATAAAAAATTAAGTCAATCACCCCCCTGAGTCAGGCCGTCCTAAAATGTCATTCTGAGGCTTTGCCGAAGAATCTCCTACGCACAACGTATTAAAAACATGAGATTCTTCGCTTTGCTCAGAATGACATGATGCGCCCCTTTAGTAATTTTAGATAGCCTGGTTAAACTAGGCGTGATCTTCGTGTCCTTCGTGCCCTTCGTGGTAAATTCATTCTCCGTCCCAATTAGTTTCAAAAAATTCAGCTTGCTTTTAAACCGATTATTCTTATTATAGAAAGATGGAGAAAATTAATAATTTGTTCACAGAATTTGTAGATAATCTGAAAAATAATGGGTCAGAGGATTATCAAAGGTACTTCTGCAATTCTAATGACCGGTTTGAGTTTGAAGTAGAAGCGTTTAAAAATTTCATAAAGAAATATGAAGTTTTTCCCGATGAATTTGAACCACTCCCTGAAAAAAAGATGGCGAAATTAAAATACAAGTACAGGGAGACAGCAGGTGAATTAGAAAAACGATCAGACAGTTCCACCTGGATGTCGATGAAAAAGGACGGAGAAGGCTGGAAGATTTCCAATAAGGGAGAATATTTAAAATGTCTGGCTGAATCAAAACAATGGAGAAAAATCAAAACAGAAAATATTACCTTTTATTTCGATTCCTTCCTGAAAAAAACTTTAGACCAGATGAACGCGGAAAGCGGGTCCTCAGAGTTAACAAATGTCAAAAAATATCTTGATATAGATGAAGAGCTTGATGTCAGTTATTTTGTCTATGACGATGAAAAATCGCTTAATGAGTTAGGTTTTAAATCAAACCTCGCGGGTCATGACTGGATCATCTCGAATTACCCATGCGACGTGTTTCAGCTCATTTCCCTTTGCATGAAACGGTTAAACCCGGAACTCCCAAAATATTTCCTTTTCGGATTTGCCACTTATTACGCGCATTTTATTTCAAAATCCTCCTTTCCTCTTTTTAACTTCCCGAGAGAAGATTTTGACAAATTCGCGATAAACAGCGTGAAGTACGGTTATTATATTAAAATAGCAAAACTGCTCAATAACACAGAGTTTCAAAAGTGGACTGAGATGGTATCGATTATGTCACTCCTTTCTCAGCAAAAATCTCATCCTAATTTAATGGTTTTTTTAATGACCGCTTCGTTTGTTAAATTTCTTTTTGAAAATGAAGCTATCGGTGAAAGCCCTGAAATCAGGAAAGAGCGAATTATTGAAATTCTAAAAACAGGCAAAGAGAATGATTTTGAGGATACGTTTAAAAAAATAACAGGTCTAAAACTCAAAAAAGCGGAGAAACTCTGGAAGAAAGATCTGAAGATAAAACTGAAAAATACTTAGCGCGGCCAAGGGGACGCAAAAATCAGCGGATGTAGATAAGCCTTAATGTTGCAAAAACGAGATTCTTCAGTCACTCACGCTCCCTCAGAATGACACGCGGGAGGTTTTAGATTGTCATCCCTTGATTTCGTACAGGGCAGGTCTCAGCCTTTCTCTTGTCATTCTGAGCGAAGCGAAGAATCTCTTTTAGAAGATAAACGCAGATTTAATGGATCATTAAAAACATTATTATCTACGAATTCAAGTCTTCTCAGTTATTCTTCTATGGGCGAATCTGCAAAGCAAAAAATCTGTATAAACAGCGGTATCCGCGTTCTATTTTTTCTTCTCCGGTATTAACTTACATTACCCTGCCAAATGTTCCTGTAGTAGTTGCCTGAGCTAGGATGTTACCATCCAGTGCCTTTTTAAAATCGGAAAGAGAAATTTTTGCTTCCAGATTTAATTTATCCACACTCAACGCATAGACAGTACAAACATATGGATGGTCACCGCTTCCCGGGGGAGGCTGCGGTCCGCCATAGCCGACACTTCCGTAACCGTTATTTAGTTCCACACTTCCCGCAGGCATATTTTTTCCTGATGCTCCTTCCTGAAGACCGGTCGTGCCTGCTGGAATATTGATGACAAACCAATGGACCCAGTTGTTGGCGACAGGATGCGGGTCAACAATTGAAAAGGCAAAAGATTTTGTTTCTGCGGGAGCGTTGCTCCAGTCAAAAGGAAGGGATGTGTTCTCTCCACCAATCGCTGTCATAATATACGTGGTGGAAATATTATCTCCCTCATCAAAAGCTTCAGATATTAATTTCATATTACCTCCGGAAAAACCCATACGGGCGGTCAATAATAAAAAGGGAAAAACTATTCCCCATTTTTTTTTCTTTTTTGCATCATTTCTTTAACAGAAGCCGGGATGAGGTTGTCCATAACTTCGCTGATAAGTTCACCCGTTACTTCTTTAGATCCATTTTTTTTCGCGTGATCTTCTATCGCTTTCTGTGCCATGCCCCTCACAAAAGGAGGAGCTTTTTCAAGACGGTCTTTCGCTTCCTGTGTCCAGGTTAATCCACTTTTTTTGGACGTTGTTTCATTAAAATACTTTTCAAACTTGCTCAGTATCGACTGGTTCTTTCCTGTCCGATTTTCTAAAAATGCCTGGATGTCCCCTATGACCTCCTTTTTTCTGAAGTTTTTCATTTTTTCCTTGGCTTTATCAAACGCTTGCATTTGCAATTCTTCAAACCCCATATTTTTCATGCGACGTGAGGCAAATTTCATCGATTCATCCCTTATCTCCGATAGCAACTCGGAGGTAACCTCTGTCATCCCCCTTTCTTTTGCCCTGATAACCATTAATTTCTTAATTCCCTTGCGTACAAAGTCCGGGGCATTCATTACTCTTTTCTTAGCCTCTTCACACCAGGTAATTCCTTCATTATTTGAAAAATCTTCCATAAGTATTTCTCCGTGATATCTTAGTTCTCTTCGTGTTCTTCGCGTGCTTCGTGGTTAATAAGTTGGGTTGTGGCCACTGGCCGTCATGGTTTTAAATTCCATAAGGCTCTAACCAACATGTAAAACGTCAGACCGATTAACGGTAAAACATATCTAACAGAATCAAAAGTATCTTCACTGAGAAGAGCAGCGCCTGCAATTATAAAGCGAATGAAATATAAGACCGCCAATATAATTACAAGAATGCGATATTCATTATATATGAAGAAGGTTAGCCCTAAAAATAAGGCTCCGGCAAAAACTCCTATAGAAGTGACTATATTATCGTAACTTATGCTGTCTGCTTCAGCAACAAGACTATCTATTGCCGGAATATTTTCCGCAAAAACATCCTCTAAGATGCCGGCAAAATCATGAGACGGCATTGTGACATGAAAAACCGCCAGATAGACAATGCCAATGAACAGGTAGGCATATGCCGCATGATGATATTTTGCGGTTTTTTTGTGCTCTTCATAAATATATTCAGGATATTTTCTCTTTTTACTGTAAGTTGGCAGATCAAACATTATTTTCTAATTTTATGGTAAGAACTATTCTTTGTCAACAGTG
>DASCNB010000086.1:0-22738 GCA_036011265.1 Nitrospinota bacterium
TTATCATATCCTTAGCAGGAATCAGCCCAAAAAGGCTGATCTGGGGCTTGATGTGTGCCACGGCGTTTCTGTCCATGTGGATTTCCGATACCGCAACCACGATGATGATCATGCCAATTGGACTTGCCATTATTCTTCACGCGGAAAAAATGTTTAAAAAAGAGAATAATCCGGAAATGAAATGGGATGTAAATTTTCCTACAGCCACTATGCTAAGCATTGCTTATGCCTCTTTAATAGGAGGAATAGCAACTCTTGTCGGAACCCCTCCGAATATCGTATTTGCCAGCAATATCCAAATCTTATTTCCCAATGCCCCGGATATCGGTTTTATGCAGTGGATGATGGTGGGACTGCCTTTAACTATAATCTTTTTGCCTATAACCTGGTATTTTATAACTCATATTGCTCTCCCCATTAAATTAACTGAACTTCCGGGCGGCAAAGAAGTCATCCATGATCAAATAAAAAAACTTGGGAAAATGTCTAAGGGAGAAAAATGGACATTAGCAATTTTTATTTTTACAGCATTGGGTTGGATTTTCAGAAAAAATATTAATATCGGTTTTGCAACTATCCCCGGTTGGTCCAATCTCCTGGGAGTAGAAAAAATGGTGCATGATTCAACAGTAGCTATATTATCCGCGTTATTACTATTTTCGATTCCCGTGGATATAAAGAAAAAAGAATTTGTTCTCGACTGGCACTGGGCAAAAGATATTTCATGGGGAATATTGATTTTGTTTGGCGGAGGAATCGCATTGGCTAAAGGTGTTCAGACCACGGGTCTTGCAAAATGGGTTGGCGAGGGGATATCGGCTGTATCAAATTTTCCGGTCATCATGATTATATTATCCGTTTGTCTTCTAATGACTTTTATGACCGAGATTACCTCCAATACTGCGGTATCTACTATTTTTATGCCCATTTTAGCAGCTACAGCCGTTGCCGCTTCAATAAATCCACTTCTATTGATGGCTCCGGCGGCAATTTCCGCATCCTGTGCCTTTATGCTCCCTGTTGCAACTCCCCCCAATGCAATCGTCTTTTCTACTGGCCATATCTCCATGCCGCAAATGGCAAAAACAGGCATAGGGTTAAACTTTTTAGGCGCTTTTTTAATTACTCTGATTATCTATTTTCTTGCTATTCCAATATTTGGTATAGTACTCGGCGAATTGCCGATATGGGCTGTGCAATAATCTAATCTGAGAAAATACCATTTTTTTACCACGAAGCTCACGAAAAACACGAAGAATTCTTAATGTTACAACCTTACAGGTTTTAGAGTTCACATTATAAATTAGCATTTAAATTTTTTCCTTCGTGATCTTAGTGTCCTTAGCGGTCATAAATCAGTTTGCTTTCATAATATAATGCATGGATAATTAAAACTTATGAAACAGAACGTACCGGAATGGCTTAAGCCGTTTGAGCGAAAATTTGTCGATCAGAATTTCAAGATCATGGATGCCACATTAATTAAACCTTTTGTGGATAAACTCCTCAACCGAAAAGTGGATTCGGAACACGATATTGTTGTATGGCTTGAAGATTACTCCGAACTTGAGGGCGTAATCGATGAAGATTACAACGGTCGATACGTGGCCATGACCTGCAATACGAAAGACAAGAAAAAAGAAGAGGCTTATCTTTATTTTGTTCGAGAAATTCAGCCAAAACTTTCTGAATGGAGCGATGCCTTAAATCAAAAATACTATGGATTTGAATCCAGAAAACAACTCGATACTCAGGAATTCGGGAGACTTGATCGCATAATCAGCACGCAGATAGAACTTTACGAAAAAAAGAACATCCCCCTGGATGTCAAACTTTCTGAGATGTCGCAGAAATACCAGTCTATCACCGGTGCGTGGACAGTTGAGTTTAATGGGAAAAAAAGGACCATGCCGCAAATGTCGCGTTACTTTTACAAAACAGATCGTGATTTACGAGAGCGTGCCTGGCGCGCTTCTGCTGAACGAAGATTGGCAGACGCAAATGCTCTTGAGGAACTGTTTGATAATATGCTGAAGGTCCGGCATGAATACGCGCGAAACCTTGGGCTTAAAGATTATCGGGAATATTGCTTCAAAAGCAAAATGCGTGATTATGATCCTGATCAATGTTTTGAATTTCACGATTCCATAGAAAAAGCCGTTGTCCCGGTGGTAAAAAAGATATTTGAAAAACGCCGGAAAAAAATGAAACTTGATAAGTTGCGTCCATGGGATACGGTTGTTGACCCTCTCGGCAGACCTCCGCTGGAACCTTTTAAAAAAGTCAATGAGCTCCAGGATGGCGTTGAATCAATTTTCAAAAAAATAAATCCACAGTTAGGTGAAAAGTTCAAATCAATCCGGTATATGATGGACCTGGATAGCAGGGACGGTAAGGCACCGGGAGGATACCAGACAACCTTTGAAGAACAACGCATTCCATTTATCTTTGCCAATTCCGCGGGAGTCCACGCGGATATTACTACATTACTCCATGAAGGAGGACACGCGTTTCATACCCTGAGCTGTCGTGCCCAGCCTATGGTTTGGTATCGGCATTCTTCCATGGAATTTGCAGAAGTTGCCAGCATGACGCAGGAACTTTTCGGAAACCGGTACTTGAATATTTTTTATAAGGAAGAAGACCAGGTAAAACGCGCGCAACTGGAACAGCTTGAACGGGTGGCGGATATCTTTCCATGGGTTGCCACAGTGGACGCTTTTCAGCATTGGATTTATACGCATCCAGACCATAAGCAGGAAGAACGAGGAAAAAAATGGATGGAAATTTCAAAGCGATTTGAGCTGGAATTAGATTGGCAGGATATTAACCGGGACATTAAAAAATACGCCTGGCACAAACAGCTTCATATCTTTGAAGTACCTTTTTATTACATCGAATATGCCATTGCCCAGCTCGGGGCATTACAGCTTTATTTGGTGTATAAAAAAAATCCGAATAAAGCAGTAGATCAATATTTAAAAGCCCTCTCTCTTGGCGGCAGCCGAGGACCACAGGAACTTTTCAAAGCTGCGGATATTAAATTTGATTTTTCACTTGATACCCTCACTGAATTAATGGAAACCATCGAAGAAGAAATAGAAGAACTTTGAGAGCAGGGATCATAAAAAGCAGTTTTCAGCAGTCAGGGATCAGTGATCGGAAATAACTACCCTTCATCCGTGTAAATCTGTTCAATCTGTACTACAAGTTTGTAAAATCGTATTTTTTTTGGCGGTGTTTAGTTGTGATTTTTTTAGCCCCGCTGTTTAGTTTTTGTTTTTTTACAGCGCCTTATGCAAGGCTTAACAACGTTTTTTAACACACCCCGTCCCGGAGGGACACCCCTCTTGATAGAGGGGAATAGTCACCCCAAATTCCCCCTTAATAAAGGGGGCCAGGGGGTTGTAATTGGTTGTGGCTTGCTCCTCTGATCCGTAAAAAATTAAGTCCAAGAACCTGGCCTTTTTCAGTGAATTAGACGATTTTTCCTTTAAACTCCCATCCACAGTCAACCTTATTAGCCGAAATACCAGGAAAGATTCCACTATAACTATCTGTAATTAAATATGTTGCATCGTTTCGTCAGTTTTTCTCTGAATAGCACCGTTTTTCCTCATGATGTGGCTTGTTATTTGCTTTTTGGCTATTCGCATGGAGAAGATATATTTTTTATTAGCTGACAAAGATACGAATATTCAGAATATTACATTTATCTATTTTAAAGAAAAATATAACCTTACTTTCCTTAAGCCGTCCATATTTGATGATCTTTTTAAAGAACCTTATTTGAGTTCTTCCATTGCAATAATAGATGCCGGCTTTTCAGCTGAGCGCGGTCTTGAGGCATTAAAAAGTCTCAAAACCTTAAAGCCTTCGTTGCCGATAATATTTACGGCATCACAAAGCACGGAAGAACTTTGTTTGTGTGCTTATAAATTAGGAGCGCGGGACTGCTTCAAAAAGCCCTATATATTGATAGAAATTATTCAGAGCATAGAACTCATCTTGAAATCTAAAAAAGAGGGAACCGGACACAGGTCAAATATACTATTAGACAAAGATAACGACAACATAACTAAAAGTCCACCATTTCTAAAAAATCATCCGAACATTGAACAGGCTAAAAAGTACATGGAAGAAAATTTCAGTAAAAGTTTCTCATTGGACGATCTTGCCGAAGAAGCATGTTTAAGTAAATTCCACTTTTGCAGGGCATTTAAAAGACATGAGTGTATGACACACAGCGAATACTTAAACCTGGTAAGGATAACAAAAGCGAAGAACCTGCTAAAAAACGATCTCATCTCCATAAGCGAAATATGTTATCTCACAGGGTATAACGACCTGACCTACTTTGGCAAGGTTTTCAAAACTCTGGAAGGCGTCTCCCCTTCAACCTACCGTAAAAAACTCTAATTTTACTATACTTAATGTTCAATGTTGGAAGTTTAGTGTTCTATGTTTGTAATTGATTTTAAGTAATTCTATTGCAAATCAATAATCCTGCATCCCAATCAAAATATATCCACTGCAGAGAAACATAGAAATTTATACTTTAGTTGTCATGCTGAGCCTGCCGAAGCACTAAAAACAATTTTTTCAGCGCCTTCTTCGATCTATGCGCTAAAATAATTCCTCAAAAAACAGCAATATAATCCTATAAAACAGCAATATAGCCTGAGCATTTTTTGATGGCTTTGTGTTATGGTCAGGCCGATTTATGGACATTTGGAAAAAAAGTTAGTTATAAATTACACCTCGACAATACAAAAAATGAATTAAAAGAAATTTATCCTTAAAAAGGAGAAAAAATATGCCCATACAAGAACGCAATCGAAAATTTATTTCATTATTTGTTATTTTGATCTTTTCACAAGGGATTGCTGGATGTGGACTATTTGAACTATCAAAATATGACAAATATTACAAATTTAAACCAACAGTTTATGACAGGGCTAAGACTAGGGGTGAGGAGCAGGCTGAAGCAAAAGCCACACCAGAAGTCATTAAAAAAGGGATTCCTGAAAATGACATAAATATTATAATTACCGATAAAGACATCTTGAGTTTCTCAAATGATGTGAAGACAGTTTTGCGAACCAGGATGAATTGGGCAAGGATTGCCAGGATTCTCTCCAGCACAACCCAGGTACTTACAGCCGCTGCCGCAGTCACTTTGGGAGTAGCGTCGTCATCAATGACAGCTATTACCGCTCTTTCGGCTTCAAGCGCGGTAATGCCTGAACTGCAAAATATTTTTGAAGCGCGAGAGAGAGCAATAGCCTATAGCCAGGGAGTTGACTTAATCGAAAAAGCTGAGGGACGTTACTTCCTGGCTATTGCTTCCCGTGATAACGATGAAAAGAGTTCTAAAGGGCTGGTAAGTAAGAAGAAGCTTGGCATAGATGGAGCGAATCTATACATCGAAATTATGGCGTCTCTCAGATTGGTCGAAAAGGCGTTAGTTTCAATGCTGCCTACCATTGAAGAAATGGAAACTGCCACAGGGAAAGTCACTGAAAGAATTAGAGGTATGGATATTATTCCGTCTGGCAAGACCTCAGAAGAACCGGATCTGGAGTTGGAAATTGGCCAGGAGTCTAACTTTGTAATCATCTCCGGTGGCCCGGCAACATCTGCTGTTTCCAACAAACCGAGAATTGCAGAAGTTACAAAAATGATAGAAAACGTAATAAACGTAAAGGGCTTAGCAAACGGAGAAGCTGTTATAACTGTTACTAACGGCCATGGTTCAAAAAGTACGCGCGATGTAACTGTCGGAGATTTTTCAAAATCATTTTGGGAGATTGTCAATGGCGTGACTATTAATGGTACAGAAATTACAAAAGATACTAAAGAGCCGATTTATATAAATAATGGCGTTAACTATATTAAGGTCAAGCCAATTTCAGAGGAAATCACTGTCATTTCGGAGAATAGGGCTATTATAGATATTTTTGATGAAAACAAAGAAACTATAAAACTTCGCGCGACAAAAGGAAATACTACGTTAACTTTTACGAACAGACGTGGCGATAAAATTTCAAAAGATGTAGAGGTTATAGTGCCGGTTTCAATAAAAATGGCATTTCCTCCCGGCATAAAAAAAATGATTTTTTGCAGACCCCATGACATAAAGAGCGCAATAATTACGCATCTGCAGTCAAAAGACCTTAAAACGATTGAGCACACTGTTAAAGGTGATCAAATTGTGAAAGTTCGATATCTTGAAAAGAAACTATTCGATATGAGCAGCGAAAAGCTGGTAAAGATCATCCCCAATAATCCTGGTAATGGAACAATTACATTCCAAAATGCCAGCAAAGCCAGAGTAAAGTTAGAGATTGAGGTGAAGAAATATATTGATGATCACTCAAAGTGTAGAAAAATTTACGATGAACGAGAAAGAAAATCTTTCCAGAAAGTATTAAGAAAAATAAAAAAATAAACAATAATTTTAATTAAAAACTTTTAACTTTCAGTATAAATAATGAACGAAAAAGATATAAAGAATAGCACTCCCTGTAAACTGATTGATCCTATTGAGAGCGTCAGTGTGGAGAAGCTTGATGAAGCTAATAAAGATGGGATTATTGATGGTGAATCAAAGAAGATAAGAGAAGCGGAACTGGAAAATTACATTAAGGATCGTCGAAAGAAAACTGGCGTTGGGGAAGTAAATAATGAGAGCTCAAACCTCATGGGCCTTGCCCTTTCCGGCGGCGGTATCCGGTCCGCTACTTTCTCTCTTGGTGTAATGCAGGCCCTGGCAAAAGCGGATATCCTCAAGAAAATGGATTACCTTTCAACTGTTTCCGGTGGCGGGTACATAGGTGCTGCTCTTACCTGGTTTTTGAGTAAAAAGATGGAAGATCAGAGGGATGGGAAAAAATATGGCTTGGGACCTAATAATTTCCCTTTTGGTACCGAGGACCCTTCAACCGATGCCGGAAAATCATCAAACAACCTTTTAAAGTATCTTCGTCAGCATGGTATGTATCTTATGCCTGGAAAATGCATTAACTTTTTGTCACTTATTGCAGTCATTTTACGAGGCATGTTTCTTAACCTTCTGGTGTGGTTTCCAATTTCAGTGTTGGTAATGTTTGGGCTTTTGCATAATGTTCCTGATTGGATTACGAGTAATATTCCTAATCACATATACAAAACTCTTCTGTTGCTAGCCGACCATCCTGCAAGCTGGTTCAATCTCTTTTTATGGCTTTCTTTTGTAATTATTTCTGTTTTTCTTTTGATTTGTATTATTTATTCCCTTCTCACAGGATCCATAAAAAAGGCTATAGAAAACAACACTACGAGATATTCTTTTCGTCGTCTCTTTGAAAAAAGTAGCGGTTGCTTTTTTTTAAATTCTTTTATTGCACTTTTTGTTTTAGGCTCACTGCCCGAACTAGCAAGTCTCTTTAACGGTTGGATTGTTAAAGCAGGAGGTCCAGGCTCAGCCTTTTTGGGCTCAATATCGGGTATTTGGGCCTTTGTAAAATCAGGAGAGAACAAGGAGGGTGCTGTTCCACTTGGCTTGATTGCTCCTATAGGAGCTTTTCTATTTTTATATGGTCTTGTATTGCTGTCTTATCAGCTTGCAGTGCTTTATACAGATCATAATTCAATTTGGTGGGTTACGCCTCTCCTGATCACTTTGCTTTGTCTATCAGTTGCCACAGGTCTGTTCGTTAATCTTAATTATATTTCCATTCATAGATATTACCGTGACAGATTAATGGAATCCTTTATGCCGGAGATAGAGATGGCGCTAAAAAATGAAACAGGCAAAGCAAAGGGCGCAGACTCTGCTACTCTTAATAACCTGACGTTGAAAGGAGCACCAAGAGGTCCTTATCACATTGTAAACACAAACGTAGTTATTGTTGATTCCGATGACCGAAGACGAAAAATTAGAGGAGGAGATAACTTTATCTTGTCCCCTCTGTATTGTGGCAGTAACTCTACAGGGTGGAAGCCTACAAAAGACTATATGGGTGGTAACATGACTTTGTCTACAGCTGTAGCCATATCCGGGGCTGCGGCAAACCCTAACACAGGTGTCGGTGGCTCAGGCGTTACACGTAATAAGGCTGTTTCTATACTAATGGCACTTCTGAATTTAAGATTGGGCTTTTGGATTCGAAACCCTAATCCAGAGAAAAACAAGTGGAGATCCAGGCCTAATCATTTTGACTCAGCGCGGTTTGAAATTTTACCTGGAAAGGGATATAGCGAAAAACGCTCTTTTCTTCAGTTAAGTGATGGCGGCCATTTCGAAAATCTCGGCCTTTACGAGCTGATCCGACGCAGGTTAAAACTTGTTATTGTGTGCGATGGCGGCGCTGATCCCGAATTTTCCTTTAGTGACCTGCAGATAGCTATAAGACGGATTGAGACAGATTTCGGAACAATAATTAAATTCGATAATAACAACAAACTGGGAAGATTAATTCCAAAGGAGGACGCAGACTATCCAAAAGGCGCTAAACTGGCTATGCAGGGGCATATTGTGGGTGATATTATTTACTCAGACGGGTCGACTGGAAAGTTGATTTTTATTAAAACTACTATGATCCCGGATATGAGTTTAAAGCTAATGGGTTACAAAGGTGCAAATCCGTCTTTTCCAGACCAGTCTACGGCAGACCAATTCTTTGATGAAGAACAGTTCGAGGCATATAGAGAACTCGGTTATACCATTGCAAGTAACATGCTGACTGATGCAAATAGACAGCATATTACTAATGCAGAGAAGGGGCTACCCAAGCCTTAGTCATAAACAATTTCAGGCTTCTCCGGTCTAATTCTTAACTTTTCTAATTAACGAAAATGCAAAATGAAGCTAATCAAGTTAATTTTAATTATTGTCCCTTTACTTTCTTTAACTTTCAGTTTAACCGGATGTATTTTAATCCTGGTGGACATAGAAAAGAGTATTTTGTTTGGCGAGCAGAATAGCGGAATTAAACCACTTGTTTTTCGTGTTTATTTAGACAGATATGGCGACCTTTATCCAAAAAAAACAATACATATAAAAAATAAGCTGTTAAAAGAAAACAGAAGTTCCCTTAAACACTATTTTAAAACAAATGCTAATTCCTGGAAAGAACTCTTGAAAGCGTATTGTATTGATGAAAAGAGGCTATGCAATAAGATAATAAACGAAATAACAGGTCAGAATGGCCATATAGAAAATGATGAACAAATAAAGGCTTCAATTAAAAACAACTTAAAAAAGAAATCCGACAATTGGAAACAACTTCTGAAAGAAAACAAGACAAATAAGGACAGTTTTTTTGATGAAAAATGGGAGATATTCCAGAAAGATAGAAATGAAGAAATCACTAAACAGATATCCAGTGCAATCTCTAATGGAAGTAAAACATTAGTTGTTCTGATGCTTGGCTTTAATCAAGGTAAGTCTGTAAGTGATTATGACGAATTGGAGAAAATAATTTGTGAAAAAAACTTAAATTGCAATAACGCCGTTTTTTTAGAAGTTTACTGGGACGGTTTTGAACCAGGCTATAATTTTACAGAATGGCCGGGAATTCAGTTAAATTCACACTTGGTCGGTAAAGGGGTTTGGAAATTCCTAAAAGAAATTAGCGATGATACACCTGTGAGAATCCTGACCGACAACCGTGGAGCAGAGATCATTAACGCCGCCTTCTGGAATTTCCCCAACCTTATCCAAATAAAAGATGTTGATGAAGTATGGTTTTTCAATAATGTGAAAATAATTAGAAATAAAGATTCGGCAAAATCCATGCATGGAAACATTAGAATTGTAATGCAAATATCAACGTTACCTAACCATACCTTAGAAAAGATGAGAATGGATATTGGCAAACATTACGCTGTTATCAATTTAAATCTTCCATATAGCCGGTCAATTGCGGGAGAAAACTATACCGGTATGGATACATATACATTTGAATTTGAAATGAAATACACAAAAAATGGTGATAGTTCTTTATTAAATTTGTTATTTGATGGATAGCAATTTTTTTAAATTATGATTGGCGGTTATCAGTTAGAGAAAAGCCCTGCAATGGCAGAGGTCCCTTTAAAGATATACTGCCTGAAAAATTGGTGGGTATAGTTACATACGTGAAATAACCACTTCCGTGGATGTCTCATGTTCTTCTGGTTTAAAAAATCTTGAGAAATAAAAAAATATAATTACATTAGCTATGTATAAACTCTGTTTTATTATAGAAAAAATCATTTAAGCGGAGAAGAAAAATGGCTTAATTCGGAGCGCGGCTAATTGGAGGTGGATTAAAAGATACTAATGTTTAACTATTGCAAATTATGTTTTCCGGCTTCAAAAAACCTCGTTATGCTATCGCAGCCAAAATGATTAAAAATGTGAATTTTGATAAGAAAATTGCACCAGCTGAAACTTGATAATCCTACATCCTTATTAATTATTTCTAAAAAAGGAGAAGATAAAAATGCCAAATTATTCTCAACGATCAAAAGACAAATTAAGCAGTTGTGATCAGAAATTGCAGGACATTTTTAATGAAATAATTAAACATGTGGATTGCACAATCATCACAGGACACAGGGGAAAGGAAGAGCAGAACGAGATGCACCGCACCGGGAAAAGCCAGTTGCAATTTCCGGATGGAAAACATAATTCAGACCCATCCAGAGCTGTTGACGCGGCCCCTTACCCCATTGACTGGAAAGACAGGGAAAGAGCGACTCTCTTCGCAGGCTATGTTATCGGTATTGCCAGAATGCAGGGTTTTACTCTTCGGTGGGGCGGAGATTGGGATAGAGACTGGCAGGTAAAAGATAATAACTTTGACGACCTGTGGCATTTTGAACTGGCTGACTAATATTTTTTCTTTTTTTGATATCTAAGCTGTTAGGAGTTTTGTATTGCATCTCTCAAAGAATCAAAAGCTCCTCTTGCGGGCAGAAAAATAATTTAGAAGGAGAATTATTATGATCATAAAAAATTTCACTTTAATACTAATTTTTTTGAGTTTAGTTCTCTCTGTTTGTGCGGCAAAACCGGCTAAATCCGAAACGGTAACATCTCATAAAGACAGTTATATAGTCTGGAACGCGGAAAAAGATTCATCAGATGATTTGGAAAACAGCCAGGTTCTAAAATTTCAGACTAGCTTTAAAAGCAAATTACGTTCATGGCCGAAAAATAAATCTCCTGATCAGGATGATGAAATGAATAAAATCTTTTTTGCATTTTCCCTGCAATCTATTTGGGATATCAGTAGTCCTTCGATTCCTATGCTTGATATCACATTTAATCCTGAATTTTTTTATCAACTTAATTTAAAAAATATCACGCCAGAAAAAAATTCTCTGCTTAATTGTTTAAGATTTGGAATTGAACATGAGTCGAACGGAAAAGATGGCCCTAGCTCAAGAAGCTGGAATAAAGCATATTTTCAAGTACAAAGATTATGCAAACCTTATGATAAAAAAAAAGAGTTCAATGGTTATTTCAATGGTTATATTAAATTATGGGTTCCTTTCGCTATTTCTGATAAAAACAAGGATATTACTGATTTTATAGGCTATTACGAACTTAGAGGAGAATACAAACATCCCTTAATCAATTTTTTTGGAATAAAACTTGATGACTGGATTCATCTGGGCTTAACAGTTAGACACGGCGCAGGTATTAGCAGACAATTAAACGGAAACTTCCAGTTTGATTTGAAATGGCTGTTTGATAATGACGACCCTTTAGCTCTTTACATCCAGTTTTGGAGAGGCTATGGCGAGAACCTGCTCGAATATAATCAGTTTCAAGAGAGTAAAGCAAAATTAGGTTTATCCTTAAATTGGTAGTTTAGCGGCATTTTTTTAAGCATGCCCATGACTATTCTTTCAAAATTCTTATTATGAGGAATTAAGTGTGGCGCCTAGAAATGAACCGAGATCGCCTGTAGGCGGTATTGCTATCATGGCTTTGATAGCCAGCGCTATAATGATAGCTGAAGCGCCACTCTCAGGAAGTCGACCGGGCTCATCCGGTATTGATTTTAATGAATTTCGTCCAGATGAGAATGTTCAGGCCCGTCTTTGGCAGGACCCTTTTGAAGTCGTCCAGAATCATCTAAAAAAAAATCACAAACAAAAAAATATGGAAGTATTGCAGGGAAGAGGTGTTTTCACTGCTCTACCCATGGTCTCAAAGGATGAGAAATTATTTAACATAGAACTTGCAACTTCTTTGCAGAAAAATAATGATGGAGATTGCATTGTAAATTTAGAGAAAATAGAGGGAGAAACGCATCATAGTCTTGGTTGTCTTGCTGATAAAGTCAAGGAACACCTCAAACCAGAAGAAAATGTAAATAAAATACTGACAGTTCTTGGAGTTATGGTTTTTGGCAGCCCTTATGCCGAAGATCATGAACGCCGTATCCGTTACCGTTATGCTGTTCTTTCCGCCCTTGGAGTTCTTGATTATGCGCCTGTAGAGTCGGAGTTTATTGGGTATGTTGAATCGGAATCAACGTCTCTTGAAGATTCTCTTCCAAAAATCATTCCTTATGAATGGCTGCTTGAAATACCAAAAAAAGGTAGTAAGCATAAGCAAGAAGTATTGCTACTTTGGCTTAATGGCGACTCGTTCAAGAAAAATCCCTGGCAAAAGATAGAAGGGTTAAAGAAAAAACTGTCAATAGAAACTACTGAAGAAAATAAAAGCGAGTTGAAATTTAAAATCATTGGCCCTGCCAGTTCACCTAACTTGAAACAAATGATTGAAGACCTTAATAAAAAACAAACAAAAAAAAGTTTAGAAAATCATGAGACTAATAGCAATACCGGAAAAATAAACTGGAATTATCTCAAGAACGTAAAGATTTTCTCAACAAATGCGACAGCAAAACTTGATCCTGCCGTCAACAATAATAACCGACCTAAAATATTTCGTACTATCAAAGATGATTATGAACTTATGGTAACATTGATTGACGAGCTCAAGCTTCGTGGCGTAAAAATATTTGATGATGAAGAAAAACACCATATTGCGGTAATTTCTGAATGGGACACATTTTATGGACGTTCCCTGCCGAAAAATTTTGCCGATGCCTTTTCTAATAATTCAAAAGATATGACTTCAAGGATTCACAAGTTTAAATATTTGCGGGGCTTGGACGGAAAGACAAATGAAAAACAAGGATTTGATTCTCAAAAAGTTAAGAATGACAAAAAAAGTGAGAAACAGAAAAATGCTTCAGAAATTACTTCTATTGCACGTCCAGTTGGTAGTAACCAGCTAGATTATTTACGCAGGCTGGCTAGCAAAATAAAAAAATTGGACCAAAAACTCCGTGACAATGGAAAGGATAAAATCAAAGCAATTGGCGTATTGGGGAGCGATGTATACGATAAGCTCCTTATATTACAGGCATTAAGAGACCGTTTTCCCACAGCAATATTCTTTACGACAGACCTTGACGCCCGTTTCCTCCATCCCGACGAATACAAATGGACGCGCAACCTTGTAGTCGCATCTACTTTTGGACTTACACTTAATTTGTCGTCTAAAGAAAAATCTATACCTCCATTCAGGGACAGCTACCAGACATCCAGGTTTTTTGGAACTCTGTTAGCTATGAGCGATACTAATAATCTAACGCAAAAAGATATTTACTCTATCTTAAAGCCGAGGATTTTTGAAATCGGGAGGAACAAGGCTTTTGATTTATCAAAAACTCAAGGTGCCAAATTAGGAGAATTTAAAGATTCGGAGGAAAAAAATATTTTTAATGCTTTGCTGAAAGAAAATATCTTTGAAGAGGATAAAATATACGCGCAAACACACTCGCAGTTTATTAATAATGATAAGGTTAAGTTCAAAATAGTTTTATGTTTTATTCTTTTGTTTATAGCTTTATTTTTTTTAACAAATTTATTTATCAAAGCGAGGAATGATACATCAGCAATAAATTATGGTCTAACAATTATCATATCAATATTTGTTCTTACCGCTGGTGAAAGCGTTAAACATTGTGATGCTTTTAAACAATTAATTGCGGCAAAATTAGATATTAGTTATATTTTGTTATCTTCATTATTAGCGAAGTCACAGGTAATATTCATTGTTATTATGATAGCTGCTTTGCTGGTTACACATTATTTAAAGATTTTTAGAGAAATCTGGAATGAGCTTGTCAAACTGGTAAAGAATGAAATTGCCATATTGGTGATAGGTGCTTATTTTTTAATATTGCTATTCTGGTCGGCGAGTTATTGGGTAAATAACGATATCGCTTTTTGTGAAAACTGTGAACCCTGGTCTTTGCTTGGAGGTGTGAGTTTATGGCCCGCTGAGATAATCCGGCTATTAGCCGGTGCATTATCTGTTGTTTTTATAACAAAAATATTGAGTGAATTAAATAATAACGATGCAAAAATGAAGGAGATGTTTTTTTCTGTCTCCAGCTCCTCGGAGCCAGAAAAACAGATTTGATACAAATGCTGAAAAGTATACCTGAGATTTTTAAAATGATGATTAATGCCAGGAAATGGTGCGAAAAACAGGAAAGTAATGATTCAATTGATATTATTGTACTCTGGAAAAAATATGAAGAACTTCGCTCTCCAGAGCAAAGAGCTTTTCGTGTGCTATTTTGGTCACTCTTGTTTTATGCTGGCGGTCTCTTAATAATTTACCAGTTAGGAGAAGTTAATGTTCCCTACAGAGGAGGACTTGCTATATATATAGATAAATTGGTCGTTATATGGTTTTCATTACCTTTGTTTGTGCTTTTATTATTCGGTGTAGTTGATGAAATTCGTCTATGTGTCGGATGGATTTACCAGTTAGTAGATGACAAAGCTTCTTGGTCTAAACAATGCTACGATGTACTCAGGAAAAAGCATGCCCAAATAGACGATAATAATTTACTCCGCGACTGGTTGGTGATAGACATAATCGCAAAACGTACAGATACAGTCGGACAAAGAATTTATTATCCTTTCGTGGTTCTTTTTATTCTGCTGCTTTCCCAGAGCCGTTTTTTTGATAACTGGGATATGTCGATAGGTCTTTTAGTTATGATTTTTATTTCTTCACTCTATGCAATTGCCAGTGCCTTCATTTTACGCCGTGCCGCTGAAGACGCAAGGGAAACAGTTATCAGCAGGATGACGGGAAAGTTTGTAACCGCGCGGAATGAACAATACGTACTACCTAAAGGAAAGAAAATGTCTCCGGCCAAGCAAATCAAGCTATTAATTGAGGAAGTAAGAAATGTTCATGAAGGTGCTTTTAGCAGTTGGCACCAACAACCGGTTGTTAAAGCGTTCCTCTGGATTTTCAGCGGGGGTGGTTTGATCTTGTTTCAATACTTGAAACTGGGCTATTAAGCCGGAAAAAGGGTCACCCGTTAGAGAGAAAGTTGTCCCCGAATAGCATTCGCCACGGGGCAGGCAAAAACAAACATCTCCACATCGTAAATATACTTTTTTTTGCGTTACAAGAAGGCATAAATACCCTACCAACTATTTGACGATATCAATTATAAGGGCATAAATACCCTACCAAAATATTGAAGTAGAAACGTTACTTAAGGTGCTATAAGAGAAAGAAGCAAGCCTTGCATAAATCGTTGTATAAGGTAAAAAACAAACAACGACTAAACAGCGGCTAATCTTAGCTACATTAGAAAAATATACGATTTAGATTAGATCAGAGCCTTGCATAAGGCGTTGTGCTTTGCATAAGTCGCTGTAGAAAAACAAAAGCTAAACAGCGACTAAAAAAGGAAGAACAAACAGCGCCTAAGCCTTGCATAAGTCGCAGTAAAAGGAAAAAGCAAACTGCGACTAAATTTAAATAGTCAGTTGGTTCTCGTTGACGGGGTTTTCGAGGGGTTTAGGAAGTGGTGGTAAGATATTTTCACGAAAGTTGCGAAGACTGTCTAATATCGGTCCAAAATCATTTTCTCCTGAGGAGTCCTTTTCTACCTGCTGAATTGTGGAATCGATAACCGACCGGACCAGTTCCCGGAGGTCCCGGATACTTGATTTCTCAAGAGCAAATAATTCATTTTCCAAGTTTTTACGATCTTCTACTGCCTTTTGCCTTAAATCATCTTTTGTTCCGGAAAGTAATCGACCGAAATAGGATTGAACTGTGGTTTGTTCCATTCTCAGATCTAAATAATCAATCTCTCCCATTGATTCTTGTAGAGAAGCTGCTGCTTGCTCCATATCGATTTCTGAGCCATCGAAAAAACTCCGGGCAAGTGGGAAAATTTTGTTAGCCAGAGCGTTAATAGCTGCTAATTCTTCTTCATTTAAGTCTCCCTGAACACTTAAGGAATATTGTGATGCGGCCCTTGCTTCCACGGACAACCTTTCCATAGTCGCTCCGTCTTCAAATCGGGATTTCTCAGCCGATTCAGAATAGGCCATTTGCTTGTTTGAGGACAAAGTGACCAGATCTCCCTCCCTGGTGCGCAAAGTCAGATCGGTGGACGAGCTTACATCAATGCTCTTTTTGAAAGCAACTTGCTTAACAGGTTGATTGGTAAATGGTGTAAGAGAGGTTTCCATTAATTTACCCTCTTATAAGATTAATATTAGCTATACTCTATTTATCGGTAAAACGCAGATTTTACATTAGTGTTTTAATAAGATTTTTTGTGTCTCAAGGAGAAGCCAGAAACGTGTAATACATTGAAAAATAATAGTCTATTGGCACCCGGCCCCCTAATGGTCCGGGGAGTCAGGTCTGCTGTTGGCTCCTAAACATTTTTTTTCTTATTGAAGTGATTCGAAGAAATAATTCCTTTACAGCACACAACAAAAAGGTATTAAATAGTTATAATTTCATTTTAAATTCGCTCGCTAAACACTTTCAGGATAGTTGACATGAAACTTCCATCTTTAATGTCTCTTATTAAAAAGACTTTTTTTTCAGGTATTTTAATCCTTTTTGGAATTATTATTCAGAATAAATTTGATGTATTACAGGGAATTATAGATCTGGAAAACCGTTATTTTCATGAAGAGGAATATGATTTTGTGATGAAAGTTCTGCCGTTTGGTTCATCCAACAACATTATGAGTGTAAGAGGCCAGATATTGTATTCGTTTGAGAATTATAAGGCTGAACTTCTGATACCAAAGGAATACCGTGTAAATAACAAAACTCCTAAAAAAGGCGCTTTAGAAAGAGAAGGGTATCATACTTATTTTCTGAGGAGTTTCGTAAAAAAATATCGCGATCTTTGTAGTTATGATGGATTGGTGCTAACCCCTGAATCACCTGACATATCAAAACAACCTGTAATTGTCGCCGTATTATCAGGCAATGATATTAGATATATGTCCGAGTCTTATTCTATTGAAACAAAAAACAAAGAAGTTGTATTGACTAAATTGGAAGATGGCAAGGGGAAAAAACAAAAAAAGAATAGATGTGTAGAATCAAGGTTATAATAAAATAATTTTTTTCCCCTCTGCGATCTTTGCGCCCTTTGCGCCCGAAGGAAGTGCCCTTGGGGTACAGTAAACCATATCTTTCAAAAAAAAGCTTTAGCTGTTAAAATAAAAGCAGTGGACCTTTTACAATCTTTTAAACAAAATTTAGAACTAATGAACTGCTCTACTGCAAGCTGCGGGAAATAAAACCCTCAGTGTTGGATTTAAATCAGGAGTCACTATAATGTCCTGGAAAAAAAATCTTATCAGTCTATTAGCAACGTTTTCAGTTATAGGATGTCTAATATTTATACTGCAAATAAATAAATTACCGGCTGGCAGTGTATCAACGTCAGAAAACCCGGTATTACAGCCACTTGTAAAAAAAATATCAATGGAAAATAAACAGGAAACTACGAAAAGTGATAAGCATTACAACAGACTGATAAACGAAAAAAGCCCTTATCTGCTTAAGCACGCTGAAAATCCGGTAGACTGGTATCCCTGGGGTGATGAGGCGTTCAAAAAAGCGCGCGAAGAAGATAAACCCGTTTTTTTATCTATCGGATATTCCACCTGCCACTGGTGCAATGTGATGGAGCGGGAATCGTATGACGACCCCGAGGTGGGCAAGTTAATGAATGATGCTTTTATATCCGTCAAGGTAGACCGTGAAGAAAGACCGGATATCGATAATATTTACATTGCGGTCTGCCAGATGATGTCGAGAAACGGGTGTGGGTGGCCGCTGAACATCATTATGACGTCGAACAAAAACCCTTTCTTTGCCGCTACTTATATTCCAAAAAATAGCCGCTTTGGAAGATTGGGCCTAATGGAACTTATACCGCGAGTAAAGGACGCCTGGAAAAACCGCAGGGAAGAAATTGTATCTACTGCAAACCGCGTCACGGAGGCGCTTAAAAGTTCTTCGCCAGGCACTCCCGGTGAAGAACCGATGGAAGGAGTACTTAAAACCGCTTTTGAACAGCTTAACGGCGGATTCGACGATGAACATGGAGGTTTTGGCCAGGCCCCAAAATTCCCTTCTCCGCATACACTTTCATTTCTTCTTCGATACTGGAGCCGTACAGGGGACAGTAAATCTCTCCTGATGGTTGAGAAAACGCTCCATGAAATGAGTAGCGGCGGCATGTATGATCATGTTGGTTTCGGCTTTCACCGCTATTCCACCGACCAGGAGTGGCATGTCCCTCATTTTGAAAAGATGCTGTACGATCAGGCGCTCCTTGCTATGGCTTATACGGAAGCTTTCCAGATTACGGACAAGGAAGAATATGCAAAGGTTGCAAAGAGTATCTTCACCTATGTGCAACGCGATATGACTTCTCCTGAAGGGGTATTCTATTCCGCTGAAGACGCGGACAGCGAAGGAGAAGAAGGAAAATTTTATTTCTGGACAACAGATGAGATTGAAAAGGTACTTGATAAAGACGAGGCGGAACTGATCATAAAGGTTTTCAATATCGAAAAGGAAGGCAACTACATTGACCAACTAAAAGGAGAAAAAACGGGCGAAAACATTTTCTACCTTCAGGATTCATTAGAAAAAATCAGCAAGGAAGAAGGTGTTTCTTTAAAGAAAATTGAGCTTCGATTAGAAAAGGCACGCCAAAAACTTTTTACCATCCGCAAAAAACGCGTTCATCCATACAAAGACGACAAAACCTTAACTGATTGGAATGGACTTATGATAGCCGCGTTAGCAAAAGGAGGACAGGCCTTTGATGAACCGGCCTATACAAAAGCTGCGAAGCAGGCGGCAGATTTCATCTTGAAGAATATGCGCACTTCGGCCGGACGCCTTCTGCACCGTTACAGAGCTGGCGATGCTGCCATACCGGCGATGGTAGGAGATTACGCGTATTTTACCTGGGGCTTGCTGGAACTTTACGAAGCGACTTTTGAAGTGAAGTATATAGACGCGGCGATTGAACTTACTGAAGATCTTCTCAAACATTTCTGGGATAAAAAGAACGGCGGGTTTTTCTTTTCAGCCGATGATGGCGAAAAAATGTTAGTTCCCTGGAAAGATTTTAGTGACGGCGCCATGCCTTCCGGCAATTCTGTTTCGATGCTCAACCTGCTGCGTTTAGGACGCATAACGGGTAACGCAACATTTGAAGAAAAAGCTTCGGAAATAGGACGACTTCTTTCAAATGATCTCAAACGTTTTCCAACAGCGTATACGCAGATTTTACTGGCGCTGGATTTCGGATTAGGTCCTTCCTACGAAGTAGTCATTTCAGGAAAAACAGATGCAAAAGATACAAAAGAAATGCTAAAAGCTATTAGATCGCGCTTTATACCCAATAAAGTGGTCATCCTGCGGCCGGCAGAACAAGAACCGCCTGACATCGTGCGGATTGCAAAATTCGCTGAAAACCAGATTAGCATTGACGGCAAGTCTACCGCTTACGTCTGCCTTAATTACAACTGCAAACTTCCCACCACTGATATTAACGAAATGCTCGGGTTCTTGAAAGTATCGAAAGAATCCTAAAGCGGCAAAAGTCGCATAGATGCTTTTTCAAAAATATGTGATATTTTTATCTTCTCAGTATCCTTTGCGTACTCCGCATAAATCAGATGAAAATTAATGAAGAAGATTTCAGCGGTTGTCTAATCGGTCAGTGTCTGGGTGACGCGCTTGGCTTCCCTGTAGAGGGGTATCCCCCGGATATTTGTCATCAGTATGTAAACGGAATTTTAAAAAAAGGTCTTGCCAGAGAAAAAGGCCGTAGTCCGTTTCCGTTTGGCCAGTATACTGATGATTCCCAATTAGCCAGAGAACTTTTACAAAGTTATGTTTCACGCAAAAAGTTTGATCCTGCCGACTATGCCACCCGCATTGCCGCCATTTTCTCAGAAAACCGTATTGTTGGACGCGGCCGGGCAACAGAAGAAGCAGCAACGCGTTTAATGCAGGGTACATCCTGGGAAGACTCAGGAACCCCTTCCCCTTCCGCGGGCAATGGCAGTGCTATGCGCGCGGGTCCTATTGGGTTATTGTTTTTTGACGACCCGCAACAGCTTATCCGCGCAGCCTGCGACCAGGGGAGAATTACACATCAGGATAAGAGATGCTCGGCAGGAGCTGTGGCAATTGCAGGAGCCGTTGCATTATCTCTTAAAGAAAAACAGATAAATACCTCCCGGTTCCTTTCTCAATTATGCAAATTGGTGGAAACTGTAAATGATTCAATTGCGTCAGCCATCAGACAGTTGACAGAATGGGTTTCATTGCCGCCTGAAAAAGCAGTAACTTTCATTTCAAGAGCAGGTCTTTCTCCTGGATTTTCAGATGGCTGGCAGGGAATATCTCCATTTGTTACCGGAAGTGTGTTGTGGAGTTTATATTCTTTTTTAAAAACACCGGAGGATTACCAGGAAACTATTTTTACGGCAATTGCTGTGGGAGGAGATGTAGATACCACTGCCGCAATGGCTGGAGCAATCAGCGGCGCCTATCTTGGGCTTAATGCCATTCCTTCTCAACTAGCGCGATGCTTGTCCGATCAGGGAACCTGGGATTATAATGAACTGATTAAACTGTCTCAAAAAGTTTTTAAGCTGAAAGTGCAACAGAACAGTTTAAATTGAAAACACAAGGCATATTTGCTATTCTCGACAATTAAAGAATTACTCCATAATATGATCTTCAAGGTCAGAAAAGCATGAAAATCACCAATCTTTCTTCTTATCAGTCCAGACTAATTTTCATCATTTTAATTCTTTGTCTTTTCTTCCCATACAAGGTGTATTCTTTTTCTTTAAAGGATATCAAGGTAAAGAGTTCTTTTGGTGATAAATTTCACGCGGAAGTTATAGTCATCAACGACTCGAAAAAAGGGTTGAAGGTTTCTATAGGAAATCTTCAGGATTACGCTAAGTTGAAGGCCAATCGTTCAAAAGTAGTGGATGAGTTACATATTCAATATCCAATCGAGTTTGTATCGAAAAATGAGCAATTAATCAGGATAATCTCTGATAAACCTCTTTTTTACCCTTCGTTTGTTCTTATTATTAAAGCATCATTAGAAGGCGGAGTCATATTGGAGAAATATTCTCTTGCTGTTGATTTCAAAAAGAACATGTCTATAGCATTATCGCCACCTTCATTGAAAGAAAAAACTTTAGCCCAAGAAACCGCTGAGACTCCAGCGCCAAAGGAAAAGAAAAAAACAGAACCTCCTCCTTCTCCAAAAGTTGAAGAATCCAAAAAACCCAAAGTGGCAGTAAACGAGAAAATAAAAGAGCCAGTAGCAGAGGAAAAAACTACTGTTTCTACTGACAAAAAAACAGAAGAAAATTTTTTATCAGGGGGACCGGATGAAGGCCTAACAACAACTGATAAAAAACTCGCATCAACTGATAAAAACACTTTAACAGAAAGTTTGTTTACTCATTCAGTCGCCGCTGGTGATACGCTGTCCACTATTTTGAAAAAAAGAGTCCCTCAAAAGTTTAATTTTTATCGGACCTTGGTTGCCCTGTGGAAGCTAAATAAAAATAAATTTATAAAAGATAACATTCATGGATTGGAAGTTGGTACACGTTTATCTTTTGACAATTTAGAGGAAGAAACAAGTAAAACCAGCAACAAAGAGGCTGCTCAAATTATTCATGACCAATGGGCAGAATGGAAAGATATTCGATCCGAAATCCTTAAGAATGAGGAAAAGAAACTATTAGTCAGCGCAGTGCCTCTACCCGGCGAAAACGTATCAGTGTCTAACGATATTTTAGAGATATTATCCGGCTGGAGGCAGAGTTGGGAAAACAATGATATGGAAAAACATTTTTTATATTATTCGGACCATTTTTCATCAGAAAATTATCTTAAAAAAAATATTGACCGGGCAGGATGGAAACAATACAAAGCCGGTATCGGAGAAAAAAATAATAATATAATAATAAAAATTAAAAACTTACATATTCGTAAAGAAGAAAACAAGGTAATCGTGTCCTTTCTGCAAAAATTTTCATCGGATAGGTTATTAAGCTTCGGAACTAAGAATATTACTTTTGTGGAAGAAGGTGAGCAATGGAAAATTATAAAAGAGTTATTTAGAAAGCAAAAAACCGAAATACTCAGCAGCAAATTCCCATTTGTGGTCCAGACTTCCTCTTATAAACAATGGGTATTGGCCATGAAAAAAGCTAATGATTTACGCAAAGCCGGCTTCGCGGCATACCTTGTTAAATCTTCCGGAGAGAATGAAGTTTTAAAGTTTCGGGTCGTCATAGGTAGATTCAGAACGGGAACAGATGCTTA
>DASCNB010000087.1:0-3217 GCA_036011265.1 Nitrospinota bacterium
TACGGACTCTACCTTGCTTCAAAGTTTGAGGCTGAAATTACAGGACTCAATATTGTAGATATAAGAGCGCTGGAAGGACCCTTTTTCAGTGATATTTCAGGGGCTCTTGGATTTACTCCTTACCAGAACTATGTTCAAAAAATACAGGAGATCCTTGAAGAAAGAGGAAATATAATTCTTAATGATTTTAAAAAATTATGTGAAGAAAAGTCTATACATCCTAAAATAAAAAGATTATCAGGTATTATCCCAAATATAATCGCGGAAGAGGCGAAAAAAGTTGATCTTATAGTTATGGCGCAAAGAGGAGAACACGCGCAGTGGTCGTCTGGTCTGCTTGGTTCTACAACCGAGTCTGTTGTGCGTAAATCTCCCCGCCCGGTTCTCGTTACGTCAAAGGCATTTCATCCTATTAAGACAGTCCTTCATGCATGCGATGGAAGCAATGAATCAAATAAGGCCTTGAAACAGGCGTGCGAATTAGTTTACTCGATGAAACTCAAACTCCATGTAATCATAGTTGCAAATAATGAAGAGAAAGGCAGGAAAATATTAACTGAAACAGAGGAATTTGTTGCTCCTTACCATTTGGACGCGCGTATTGAATGGATTAAAGGTGAGTCTGCTGAAGAGATTCTAAAGTATGCTGAAAACAATAAAGTGGATCTGATCGTTATGGGAACTTTTGGTCATAGCCGTATCCATGAGCTTATCCTTGGAGGAACTATAGCCTATGTAATCAGAAAATCGACTCTTCCTGTCTTATTAAATAGGTAAATTAAAAAAACCGATAGCCGGTAATAGTAGGTCCGCTCTCCTTTCCATAAACTTATCCCTTCGCACAAGGCTGTTAATTATGAATAACTACATTATTAAACGGCTGCTCCTGACCATTCCTACTGTTTTTGGGGTGGTAACGCTGGTTTTCCTTGTTATTCATTTTATTCCGGGCGACCCGGTGGAAATAATGTTAGGCGAGACAGCCTCGCAAACCGATAAAGCAAAACTCCGGGCTGATTTAGGATTAGACCTTCCCATCTTCACCCAGTATTTAGGATTTCTATCAAACCTTTTCCAGGGAAATTTGGGAACATCATTCCATTTTCGTCAACCGGCCTTTGAACTCATCATGAAAAGGCTTCCAGCCACTATTGAATTATCATTGGGAGCCCTTGCAGTAGCACTGATTATATCCATTCCGCTTGGGATTTTCTCCGCGGTGAAACAATATTCTTATGTTGATCAGGGGTCTTTGTTCCTGGCTCTGATTGGTGTTTCCATGCCGAATTTCTGGTTAGGCCCGATACTAATTATTGTCTTTTCAATTCATTTAGGCTGGCTGCCGGTTTCAGGAAGGGGCGATATTTATAATCTTATACTTCCCGCTATTACTCTCGGCGCTTCTATGGCAGCCATATTAACCCGAATGATCCGTTCCAGCCTGCTCGATACTTTAAAAGAAGAATATATAAAAACAGCAAGGGCAAAAGGATTGCCTGAACCAATCATTTTATTGAAACACGCCTTGAGAAATGCCCTTCTTCCAGTAGTCACTATTTTAGGATTGCAATTTGGGTCCCTGCTTGCCGGCTCAATTATTACTGAAACCATTTTCTCATGGCCGGGAATCGGCAGGCTGACTATCCAGGCAATTGTTTCAAGAGATTATCCTTTAGTACAGGCATGTGTGATGGTAGTCGCGTTAGGATACGTTTTCATTAACCTGTTAACCGATTTGATGTACGCATGGATTGATCCGCGTATAAAATATGAATAAAAATATTTTTATAATCATTGGTATTACCATAGTCATTACATTATTCCTATTATCTGGTTTCGCCTCTCTCCTTTCACCGTACAATCCTGCTGACCAAAATCTTTATGAACGGCTTCAGGAACCGGGTCTTTCTCATCTTTTAGGACAGGACAGCCTTGGCAGGGACATCCTTAGCAGACTTATCTACGGTTCCCGGGTTTCTTTGAAAGTTGGTTTTTTAACAATTTTTATCTCCGGCATTATCGGAACTTTTGTAGGGTCGGTTGCGGGTTATTATGGCGGTAGAATTGACCGGATATTAATGCAAATTTGTGATATTTTTTTAGCTTTCCCCGGCTTATTGATGGCCATTACTTTAATCGCTATCCTCGGTCCCGGGCTAAACAATGTGATCTTTGCCCTTTGCATAATGGGCTGGGTCAGCTACGCACGGTTAGTAAGAGGCCAGATTCTCTCATTAAAAAACCTGGATTATATACAGGCAGCCGTTGCCTGTGGGATCAGCGATATGAGAATAATATTGAAACATCTCTTACCAAATTTAATGACGCCTATAATTGTTCATTCAACATTCGGAATGGCAGGCGCTATTGTGGCAGAGGCGGGATTAAGTTTTTTGGGTTTGGGCGTTCAACCGCCGGAGACAAGCTGGGGTATGATGCTGAGCGAAGGGAGAAAGTTTTTATTAATTGCCCCTCATATGACAACTTTTCCCGGGCTGGCTATTATGATTGTGGTCCTCGGTCTTAATCTTTTAGGAGATGGTCTCAGGGATAAGCTTGATGTGAAAAGAGAGCAAAATCTTTGACCGTAAATAATGCTTCAGGATTAAGAGCTTAGAAATAAAAGATGTGTCACTCACTTTGGAAGTGCGTGGCGATTTAATGTCCTGAAAATCTGCGTTAACCTGCGTCCAAATATAAAAAAGACGGGATTAAACAAAAAAAGTTGCTCAGTCACCGGCCTTTGGGCTTGCTGCCCGAACCTCAGGGCTTACCATGTCCTCGAATTCTTTAAAGTTTTTCTCAAACCTTCCTGCAAGGTCCTTTGCTTTTTCTTTGAAAGCGTTTTTGTCGTCCCAGGTGTTAATGGGTTGAAGTACCTCAGTTGGCACACCGGGACATGAAGTTGGCACATAAAGTCCAAAAAACTCATCCTTCACAGTTGGAATTTTATCAAGAGAACCGCTTAAAGCGGCATTGAGCATTGCACGAGTATGAGTAATGTCCATTCGGTTGCCTACCCCGTAAGGTCCTCCGCTCCATCCGGTATTGACCAGCCAGCAGGCGGATTTGTGTTTAGCAATTCTTTCACCAAGCAGTTTCGAGTATACCGTGGGATGCAGAGCCATAAAAGGCGCTCCAAAACAGGTACTGAAGGTGACCTTAGGTTCTTTAATGCCCCTTTCCGTGCCGGCAACTTTAGCCGTATAACCGGAAA
>DASCNB010000088.1:0-8268 GCA_036011265.1 Nitrospinota bacterium
AGGTTAATCTCTTTGTCCTTTCCAAACCCATAACTTGCAGTAGCCCATTCCCCTACTCCGTCAATTGTTAATATAGCAGCTTCTTTAAAAGGAGATGGATAGAAAGCGGACGAGGCATGGGCTTCATGATGCTCGGTAAATAGAATTTCTTTATCAATATCCAACTCTTTTTGAATGACTTTTGCTATATGAAGTTTTTTTCCTAACCATAAAGGAATTGCTTCCAACCAAGATCTGAGTCCTTTAGGGGCTACAGTTAAATAACTCAACAGGAGACGTTCAAATGTTAAGAAAGGTTTGTCATAGAAAACGACATAATTAAGATGTTTTGAGGTAATTCCTGCTTCTTTAAGACAATAATCAATAGCATTCCCGGGGAATCTGGGGTCATGTTTTTTTCTTGAAAAGCGCTCCTCTTGAGCCGCTGCAAAAACGTTACCGTCTTTTACCAGGCAGGCAGCGCTATCATGATAAAAAGCAGATATCCCTAAAATATACATTTTAAGTCAGAGGGCAATTGAGAGAATAAATATATTTAATGTTACCAATTTCACCTGAACCAATAAGTCCTTTAAGTTTTAAATCTGCTGGATGATACGTGTAAAACGTATCATACCATCAGGGTTCTCTTTTCCTTTTCGGCAAGTTCTGGCAGTTTTCGACCTTTCATTATTTTTAAGGCCTGCGGTTTTTCAACAAAAACATCTTTGCCCGTCGATAAAGACTGTTTTATAAAAATTGACATGCGCTGCAGCAGGCGTTGATATAGCAACAGCCTTTATATCTTTGTTTTGCCGAGCTTGTTCAAATGATGAGGTAAAGTTAATGGCGGGAAATATTTTTTTTGTCCTAAAATGAGGTTTTGGTTAGAATCGCAGGCTGTGTAAAGAACACCCTGTTCACACAGGTTTCTCAAAATGTTTTTCCCCCAGCAAGCAAAGCCAATAAGACCTACAAAAGGGAAAATGTTATTGTGAAAACATTTAGAAACTATATTTGATTTTTTTTTGGCAGGCACTTTTACATAAATTAATTATAAATGATGATAATCTTCGCAAAAGGGTAAAAACGGATTCAGGTGTATTCAGCTGACCAGCGCTTCAGATTCCTGTTCTTTTACCTCATCATCTTTCTCTGGTATTTCTCTTTTTTCTTCTTTTATTGCAATATCTTTATAGTATTTTGCCCCTGTTCCGGCTGGAATCAAACGACCCATAATTACGTTTTCCTTTAATCCTTTCAAATGATCAACTTTTCCGCTAACACTTACTTCTGTTAACACACGAGTTGTTTCCTGAAAAGAAGCAGCAGAAATAAAACTATCTGTGCTCAGAGAAGATTTAGTAATGCCAAGCAGAATTGGTCTACATTGAGCTGGTTTTCCACCTTTTTGAATTGTTTCTTCATTCTTTTTTGAAAAATTATTTTTTGAAACTTGTTCACCAATGAGAAGATCAGTGTCCCCAGAATTTTCAATAATAACATGACGAAGCATTTGTTTTACAATTACTTCTATATGTTTATCATTAATTTGGACTCCCTGTAGGCGATATACTTCCTGGACTTCGTTCACAAGGTATTTCTGAAGTTCTTCTTCACCTAACACATCAAGAATATCATGAGGGTTTACCGCTCCACCCATTAATGGTTCACCGGCCTTAACCCTGTCACCTTCATGCACATTAATATGTTTTCCACGTTTAATGAGATACTCTTTTTCCTCATCGTTTTCATTAACCACTATAATTTTTCTCATTCCTTTTTCAAATCCGCCAAATTTCACTACACCATCAATTTCTGAAATAGTAGCCTGTTCATGAGGTTTTCTAGCTTCAAATAGTTCTGCTACTCTTGGTAAACCACCAGTAATATCTTTGGTTTTTGTAGTTTCTCTTGGAATTTTTGCAATTAAGTCCCCTGCATGCACATCATCACCCTCCATCACCATTAAATGTGCACCTGCCGGTAAAAGATGTCGTGCTGTGGTTTTATTTTTATCATCCTTAATTGAAATACGAGGCTGTCGTTTTTCTTCCCTGTGTTCGGCAATTACTTTTCTTGAAAGTCCAGTTACTTCGTCTACTTCTTCTCTCATAGTAAGCCCTTCAAGAACATCTCCAAAGGCTACTTTTCCACTCATTTCTGTAATAATAGGCATTGTAAATGGGTCCCACTCTGCAAGCAAATCCCCTATTCTTACCTCCTGTCCCTCCTGCGCTTTTAACTTTGCGCCATATACAACGGAAAACCTTTCCTTCTCTCGGCCATTTTCATCCTGAACGATAATTTTGCCATTTCGTTTCATAACGATAATGTGGCCTTCTTTATTTCGTATAGTATTGAGATTAAGGTATTTAACGCGACCACCCCTTTTTGTTTTTAGGGATGTTTGTTCCGTAATCCTGCTTGCCGTTCCCCCAATATGAAATGTCCTCATGGTTAACTGAGTTCCTGGCTCACCTATAGATTGAGCCGCAATAACACCCACCGCTTCACCAATATTAACCATTGCGCCTGTAGCAAGGTTTCTCCCATAACACATTACACATACGCCAGATGTTAATTCGCAGGTCAAAACAGAACGAATTTTAACTTTTTCCAACCCTGCATTTTCAATTAGTTCAACGGCGTCTTCATCAATTATCTGGTTTGCTTTAAGAAGGACTTCTTCTGTAAAGGGGTCATTAACATCTTCCAATGCTATTCGACCTAAAATTCTTTCGCTGAGCGATTGTATAACCTCACCACTTTCTACAAGCGCGATGACTTCGATTCCATTAAGAGTTTTGCAATCACGACTTGTAATAATTACATCTTGTGTCACATCTACCAGGCGGCGAGTCAGGTAACCAGAATTAGCAGTTTTCAATGCGGTATCGGCTAAACCTTTTCTTGCTCCGTGTGTTGATACAAAATACTGTAAAACAGTGAGTCCTTCTCTAAAATTAGCCGTAATAGGTGTCTCAATAATTTCTCCTGAAGGTTTTGCCATAAGCCCTCTCATGCCGGCCAATTGTCGAATTTGCTGATGGCTCCCTCTTGCGCCGGAATCCGCCATAATAAAGATGGGGTTGAATTCTTTTTGTTCCCCCGAACTACCGTTTACAATCTGTTCGTCTTCCCTTTCCAGTTCATTAAACATTTCATCAGAAACCTGTTCTGTAACACGAGCCCAGATGTCAATAATTTTGTTGTACCTTTCTCCTTTAGTAATTAAACCATCCCTATATTGCCCTTCCACTTTAAGAACTTCTTTCCTTGCATTTTCGACAAGGGTATTCTTACTTGCAGGGATCCTCAAATAATCAATAGAGAAAGTTATTCCTCCTTTGGTAGAATATTTAAATCCTAGTTCTTTTAAATCATCAAGAAATATTACTGTTTTTTCTCTTCCCGCTTTCAGAAAAGCCTCGTTAACAAGATTGGTCAAGACTTTTTTAGACATTAATTCATTAACAGCAGAAAAAGGAATTTCTTTTGGAGTAATTTCAAATAATAAAGTTCGACCAACGGTTGTTTCAGTCAATTCTCCGTTTATTCTGACAAATATCTTAGCCTGAATATCTATTTCCTCAGCATCATAAGCAATATGAACTTCCTTGCAACTGGCAAATACTTTTCCTTCCCCTTTTGCTCCTCCCCTTTTTTTAGTTAAATAGTAGCATCCTAAAACTATGTCCTGGGATGGAGTTGCAATCGGCTTTCCATTTGCAGGAGATAAAATGTTATGCGAAGACAGCATAAGCATCTTGGCTTCTATTTGGCTTTCCAGAGACAGAGGAATATGAACTGCCATCTGGTCACCATCAAAATCAGCATTAAATGCCGTACAAACTAATGGATGAACCTGAATAGCTTTCCCTTCAATCAATATTGGTTGAAATGCCTGGATTCCCAATCTATGAAGAGTGGGAGCACGATTAAGGAGAATAAGGCGATCTTTAACAACCTCTTCCAAAACTTCCCAAATCTCAGGTTGTTCTTTTTCTACTAATCGTTTTGCGGCTTTAATAGTAGTTGCATATCCTTTTTCTTCCAGCTTGCTAAATATAAAAGGTTTGAAAAGTTCCACAGCCATTTTTTTTGGGAGTCCACACTGGTGGAATTTTAATTCTGGCCCTGCGACAATGACAGAGCGTCCGGAGTAATCAACACGCTTTCCGAGCAGATTCTGTCTAAATCGGCCCTGCTTACCCTTTAACATATCGCTAAGGGATTTTAACGGTCGCTTATCAGAGCCACGCAAAATCCTACCTCTCCTCCCATTGTCAAACAAAGCGGATACAGCTTCCTGAAGCATTCTTTTCTCATTTCGTATTATTATTTGTGGAGCTCTTAACTCTTGCAATCTTTTCAACCTGTTATTTCGGTTGATGACCCTTCTATACAAATCATTCAAATCTGAGGTCGCAAATCGACCGCCTTCTAATGGCACAAGTGGCCTTAATTCAGGTGGAATAACTGGAATCACTTTCATTATCATCCATTCCGGTTTGTTCCCCGACTTTCTAAATGCCTCTATTATTTTTAACCGTTTTGCCAGTTTTGTTCTATTTTGAACCGAGCTTACAATTTTCAATTCTTCTCTTAAAGTTTCCGAGAGAGTGTCTAAGTCAAGATTTTTCAGTAAATAATCAATTGCTTCTGCCCCAATAAGGGCCTTAAATTCTTCTCCATGCTCTAATTCCAATTCCCGAAATTCTTCTTCAGTAATCAAATCCAGGTACTTCAAAGATGTTTTTCCAGCATCAACTATTATATAATTTTCAAAATATAAAATTCTTTCAATATTTTTTAAAGGAATGTCTAACATATGACCAATTCTGCTTGGTAAACTCTTAAAAAACCAAATATGCGCTACCGGGCTAGCCAGTTCGATATGCCCGATTCGTTCTCTTCTAACCTTTGATAAGATAACTTCTACCCCACATTTTTCACAAACAACTCCTTTATGCTTCATATGCTTATACTTACCACAATTACATTCCCAGTCCTTTACAGGACCAAAAATCTTCGCACAAAAAAGACCATCTCTTTCAGGCTTAAAAGTCCGGTAATTAATTGTTTCCGGCTTTTTTACTTCTCCATAAGACCATGATCTAATTTTTTCAGGTGAAGCAATCCTGATCCTTATTGAATTAAATTGTAAAGGATTTTTAGCTTTCTCAAATAAATTTGACAGATTATACAAATTTTGACCTCTTAAAAAAATTAATAATTATCAATTGGCCAGTAACATGACAAGCAGTCACACAAACATCTTAAAAGATAACTGCTAGTTGGTCATTAATTATTTAGCTTTCTTTACTTCCTTTTCATTCATCAATTCTACATCTATTCCTAAGCTCTGCAATTCTTTAACCATAACATTAAATGACTCTGGCAAACCTGGCTGCAATGTGTCTCTTCCCTTGACAATGCTTTCATACATTCGTTTTCTGCCCTCTACATCGTCTGATTTTACAGTAAGCATTTCTTGCAAGATATTCGCTGCACCATACGCCTCAAGAGCCCAAACCTCCATTTCTCCGAGGCGTTGTCCTCCGAATTGAGCCTTTCCTCCTAATGGTTGCTGAGTTACTAATGAGTATGGCCCTGTTGACCTTGAATGAATTTTATCATCAACTAAATGGTGGAGTTTCAATATGTAAATCTGTCCAACTAAAACTTCTTGATCAAAAGGTTGTCCTGTTTCTCCGTTATACAATTGCATTTTACCCGTTTTAGGAAGACCTGCTTGTTCAAGCAAAGTACTAATATTTTCTTCGGTTGCACCGTCAAAAACCGGGGTTGCCATATGCATGTCAAGTTTTTTCGCCGCTAATCCCAGGTTTGTTTCTAAAATTTGCCCTACATTCATTCTGGATGGAACTCCTAAAGGGTTTAAAATAATATCAACAGGCGTCCCGTCTTCCGAATATGGCATATTTTCTTCAGGAACTATTATTGAAACAATTCCCTTATTCCCATGCCGACCTGCAATTTTATCTCCAACTGAGAGCTTTCTTTTCATTGCTATAGATACTTTGACCAGCTTAATAACACCTGGGGGCAGTTCATCTCCTTTACGAAGTTTGGCAATATTTTCATTCATCACGGTTTTTAACGCATGAATTTGATCTTTTGCTACTTCATGTATTTCACTTATTTCGTCTTGTATTGATTCATTAAGAGTATTAACTCGAAACAAATCATCATCTTTTAAAGAAAGCAGCATTTCTTCTGTGATTTTCTTTTTTTTCTGAACAATCACTTTTTTGGTTTTTGAATGGGTAACTTGATTAGCTGACGTTTTACCACAAAGCAACCTTCTAATTTTATTGTCCCGCTCTTCTTTTACGATTTTAATTTCATCGGAATAGTCTTTTTCAATTCGGTTTATTTCTTCCTCTTCAATAGTTAGTGAGCGAGAGTCCTTATCAATCCCTTTTCTAGAAAAAACCATTACATCAACCACAGTACCTTCTATTCCAGGTGAAACACGCAACGAAGTATCCTTTACATCGCCGGCTTTTTCTCCAAAAATTGCTTTAAGCAATTTTTCTTCAGGGCTGAGCTGGGTCTCTCCTTTAGGTGTTATTTTTCCTACCAGGATGTCATCAGGCTTAACGTTAGCACCTATTCGAATAATTCCACTTTCATCCAGATCCTTTAATGTCTCTTCTCCAATGTTCGGAATATCACGAGTAATCTCTTCTTTTCCTTGTTTGGTATCTCTCGCCTCAACCTGAAATTCTTCTATATGAATAGAAGTAAATACATCATCCTTAACAAGCTTTTCGCTAACAACAATAGCATCTTCAAAGTTATAACCCTTCCATGGCATAAAAGCGACTAAGACATTTTTCCCAAGCGATAACTCTCCCTTGTCTATGGCAGGACCATCAGCAATAACATCTCCTTTTTTAATTTTCATACCTGTACGAACAATTGGTTTTTGGTTAATACAAGTATTTTGATTCGAACGTTGAAACTTTCGCATAGAATAAATCTGCACTGTTGAATCGGTCTGAGCGCTTTTTTCTCCGTCTTTTTCATTGCGAACCATTATTCTTGAAGCATCAACACTAACAACTTCTCCTGAAGTTTTTGCTAACACTACAGCTCCTGAATCCCTGGCAACAATACGTTCCATTGCTGTTCCCACGAGGGGGGCTTCAGTTTTCAAAAGTGGAACTGCCTGCCTCTGCATATTAGAGCCCATCAAAGCACGGTTAGCGTCGTCATGCTCAAGAAAAGGAATCAAAGAAGCGGCTACACTGATTAACTGCTTCGGTGACACATCCATATAATCCACTGTATCTGCCTGCACCATCACCAGGTTCCCGGCGGCCCTAGCGGAAACAAATTCATTAATAAAATGATTTTTACTATTTAGTGGGGCTTTAGACTGGGCGATCACACATTTTTCTTCCTGCCTCGCATTGAGGAAATGAATTTCATTAGTTACAGTACCATTTACAACTTTACGATAGGGTGTTTCGATAAACCCGTATTGATTGATTCTGGCATAAGTGCTTAATGATGCTATTAACCCTATATTTGGTCCTTCCGGTGTTTCTATGGGGCAAATTCGCCCGTAATGGGTTGGATGAACATCTCTAACTTCAAACCCGGCACGTTCTCTTGTTAGTCCGCCCGGCCCGAGGGCACTTAGTCTCCGTTTATGAGTAATTTCCGAAAGAGGGTTTGTTTGATCCATAAATTGTGATAGTTGGCTGCTACCAAAAAATTCCTGAAGAGCTGCAGTTATAGGTTTAAAATTTATTATGTCATGAGGCATTATCTCATCAAGGTCTTGCATACTCATCCTCTCCATAATAGCCCTTTCCATTCGAACCAAGCCCATACGAAATTGGTTTTCCAATGATTCCCCAACCGAACGAACCCGCCTGTTTCCAAGATGATCTATATCATCTATAGACCCTTTCCCTGTTCGGAGACCCAGAAGATACCTAACTACTGCTACAATATCCTCTTTGGTAAGTACTCTGGTTGACAGCGGAATATCCAGATTTAACTTCTCATTTATTTTTAATCGTCCGACTCCCGCTAAGTCATATCGTTTTCTATCAAAAAAAAGACTGTTAAAAAGATTTTTTGCTATTTCAATGGTTGGAGGTTCTCCCGGTCGCAACCTTTTATATATCACACGAAGAGCATCTTCCTGAGTTTGGGCTTTTTCTAAAGCTATAGTATCTCTCAATGAGAAATCAATGCTTTGTTCATCAATATGTAGAATAGAAAACTCTCTTATTTTATTATGAG
>DASCNB010000089.1:0-10678 GCA_036011265.1 Nitrospinota bacterium
GGGCTTGATTATTTAACGTTGGATAGACCATCGGCAACTTTATCAGGGGGAGAGGGACAGAGGATTAGACTCGCGACACAGATTGGTTCCAGCCTCATGGGAGTTCTCTACATATTAGACGAACCGAGCATTGGTTTGCATCAACGGGATAACCGGAGACTTTTGGAGACTTTACAGCGTCTAAAAAACATGGGGAACACTGTTATAGTAGTGGAACATGATAGCGATACTATTCTTTCGGCGGACCATGTTATAGACCTGGGACCCGGAGCAGGAATCCATGGTGGCAAGATAGTCGCGGAAGGTACACCGAGAAAGATTCTGACTAATAAAAAATCTATCACCGGAAGATATCTTTCCGGCACACTCTCTATCCCGGTGCCTGAAAAAAGGAGAAATGGAAACGGCTCTTATCTTCGTATATTAAAAGCTGAACAAAATAACCTGAAGAAAATTAATGTGGATATTCCGCTTGGATGTTTTACATGTGTTACTGGAGTTTCCGGTTCCGGCAAAAGCACTCTTTTAATTGATATTCTTTATAAAGCTCTTGCAAGACATATTTATAATTCATCAGAAAAACCCGGGAAATTTGATAAAATTATCGGAAGCGGTTCCATAGATAAAGTTATCGATATAGATCAGTCGCCGATAGGCAGAACGCCTAGGTCTAACCCCGCCACTTATACGGGTGTTTTTACCTTAATACGGGATATTTTTTCACAGGTTCCTGAAGCTCGCAGACGAGGATACAAACCGGGTAGATTCAGTTTTAATGTGAAAGGTGGACGTTGCGAGGCGTGCAGCGGCGAAGGGACAATCAAAATAGAAATGCACTTTTTGCCGGATATTTATGTTACTTGTGATGTTTGCAAGGGAAAACGCTTTAACAGGGAGACTTTAGAAGTTCATTACAAAGATAAAAACATTTCAGATATTCTGAACATGACTGTTGATGAAGCGATGCGTTTTTTTGAGCATATTCCTCACATAAAAAGCAAACTTTTAACTATTAGCGAAGTTGGTCTGGGTTATATCGAGCTTGGACAAGCGGCTACCACTCTTTCAGGAGGGGAAGCTCAGCGTGTAAAGCTGGCAAAAGAATTGAGTAAAAGGAGCACGGGACAAACTTTTTATATTCTGGATGAACCGACAACCGGACTTCATTTTGCGGATATCCAAAACCTTTTAAATGTCCTCAATAAGCTCACCAATGCAGGGAATACGATTGTCGTTATCGAGCATAACCTGGATGTTATTAAAACAGCCGACTATATCATTGACCTGGGACCGGAAGGAGGAGATGCGGGAGGAGAATTGGTTGCATCAGGATCTCCGGAAATGATAGTTAAAGCAAAAAGATCTTATACCGGCAAATTCCTAAAAGAGGTTTTATGAACAAGCATCGTTTTGCGATTATATCAGACCTTCATTCGAATCTTGAAGCTACCACCGCTGTCTTAGAGGACATAAAAAAGCAGAGAGTCGAAGAAATTTATTGTCTGGGAGACGTTATAGGATATGGTCCAAATCCAAATGAAGTACTGAGTTTATCTGAAAAATTTATGTTTACCATCATTGGAAATCATGAAGAAGCAGTCTTGTCTGGTAAAAGATTGGAAGATTTTAATCCTATAGCGGCTCAGGCTGCTTTATGGACACGTGATGAAATATTTCATCCCACTGTTTCCCGGGAATTGTCAGCCCGGAATAAACTCTACCTGCAAAATATGAAAAAAATAGTAAAAAATGGGTTTTTCCTCTTTGCTCATGGCTCAGCCATGAGTAATATGGAATATATCAAAAGTTATCAAGACACATTGGAGACCTTTAAATATATGGCTAAAAATAAATTTAAAGTTTGTTTTATCGGCCATACACACAGACCAGGAGTTTTTATTGAAGGAAATTTTAATATGATACCTTATGACGTTGAGGAGTTCCATGCAATCGAAAAAAACAATAAAATGATCGTTAACGTGGGAAGTGTTGGTCAGTCCAGGGACAATAATCATAATGCATTTTATGTCATCATGGATGACAACCGCTTATATTATCGCAGTGTGAAATATGACGTGGATAAAACAATAAAAAAAATTTACGAAATTGACAGGCTGGATAATTATCTAGGAGATAGGTTGAAAAGTAAAGGTGTCAACTATAAATCAGATATGATTTACGAATAACGATCTTTTTCTAGTTTGTCGTCCGTTATTCTCATTTAATCGGGAATGTTTTTGTACCAGGATTCATCTATTAATGGGATTCATTTATGAAAAGAGTATTAGTCCTAGTTGCTCCAGGGTTTGAGGAAATTGAAACTATTACTGTCATAGATATTTTACGGCGGGCAAATATAGAAGTAGTATCAGCCGGGATAGAACCAGGAGAATTAACAGGCTCAAGAAAAATAAAAATTGTCCCTGATGTACAGCTAAGCAAAGTTGTTAATGATGAAAACTTTGATATGATTGTTCTCCCTGGAGGGATGCCGGGTACAACAAATTTAAAGAAAGATGAAAATGTTAAAAAATTAATTCAAAGAATGTATAACCAGGGTAAATATACTTCTGCTATTTGCGCTGCCCCTACTGTGCTATCAGCCATCGGATTAACGACCGGAAAAAAAATTACCAGCCATCCTTCCGTGAAAAGTGAGTTGCAGAATGAATTATACAAAGAAGACAGGGTGGTAGTGGATGGTCAAATAATTACCAGCAGAAGCCCGGGTACTGCCATGGAATTTGCCATGAAGCTTGTTGAAATTCTGGTTGGGAAAGAAATTGTGGAAGAAATTAATAAGGGGGTTATGGCGAGGTTGTAAATATTCTCTTTAAGCGCGGTGCAATCGCAGCCAGGTTTAAAGTTTCAATAGTAGGAGATAGATAGAACTTAACGCTTTTGGGCGTAGAGGAAAAAGCGAACAAGATAAATCTAATGTGCCTATAAGTGAAATGAAGAAAAAAATATCATTAAAAGAATATCTGAAAGAATATCATAAATTAAATGCTGAGAATCCTATTGATCATAACCTGTTGGAAAAGATACCTTTTTTTGAGGAAGTTTTCTCGGATGACAGAGAATTGTGGGAAATGATCACCAAACTGGCTGGCAGCACAGGCATTGCGCATATAGAAGATAAAAGCTTCAAGACGGGAGAGAAGATTCTTAAAACAGGGAGTCTGGACCAGATGGTATTCTGGGTGATAGAAGGAATGGCTGAGGTGATTGTGACAGAGGGCGCTAAAAAAAGGATTATAAAAAATTTTACAACAGGAGAGTGTTTTGGCGAATTGACCATTATCAAAGGACAACCCAGAACTGCTGACGTAACAGCGGGTAAAGACGGAGCAAGAGTGCTGGAGTTTGACTGGGCGATTACTGACCGGTGTTTTGAACTTAAAGCGTTATTTACTGAATTTTTGTTGAATACAATTGCTGATAAGCTGCAGGACACTTTTGGGATGCCGGGAAAAATAATCACTCAGGCGGCAAAGTTTTTAAAAGATAGAGATGAAAAAATTAAAAGTTTGGAAGATGAAATTTTGAGATTAAAAGCTTTATGAAATAACTTTTTGGAGAAGATGGTTTTTGGAACAGCAAATTAGATCCGGGCGCACATCTGCGGTTATCTCGGCAGTTGAAATCTCTGCTATATATCTCTATGCCTTCTGCCTGGTGTGGCTTATCGCACCGTCTAAAAATATCTTGCTGGTGATAGGAACAGCACTATGCGCGGTAATATTTGCATTGGTCAGCCACCGTTTGCATGGTGAAACTATGGCTTCAATTGGTTTTCAGACGGATAATATACGCTTATCAATAAAATATCATGCACTTTTTACAATTACTTGTCTAATTATTGTTGGTAGCTGGGGTTTTATGGCTGGTTCTCTGGAATGGAATAGAGGAGCCATTATGAAGTTCTTTGAATATTTTTTTTGGGCTGCTTTTCAACAATTTTTCTTTCTGAGTTTTTTCACTACAAGGTTGAAAGATATCTTAAGTGCCAGACGTAAGGTAGCTCTGGTTAGTGCTCTATTATTCAGCACGATTCATGCGCCTAATCTCTTTTTGATAACTGCAACTTTTATTTCAGGATATTTTTGGGCCTTTATTTTTTATCGTTATCCGAATCTTCTTTTAACCGCATTGAGCCATGCTATTCTGGCAGTAGCATTATTGCGGGGTTTACCGGAAGTAATAAATCACGGAATGCGGATCGGACCGAATTACTATCATTAATCAGAAAAAATAACAGGGCGGTGGGAATTATAATAAACGGGCTTCCATCCCGGGCCCGGTTCAGGATAAGGAGTGGTTAGATAACAATAATAAGTGCATTTCCCCTTTTACCTCGTTAATTCCCTGACCTTCGACAATTTTATAAAGGTTCTCGATGCCTTTAATATCATCAAAATCTTGCTTGCGAATAAACATAAAAAATCTTTCCGGACGGTTGAGGATTAATTTAAGTTCAGGCGGCGAACTTAACCGGCCAATTGATTGGCCGCTGTAAAACGCCAGGCCGGGTTCGAAAAAACCATAGGCATATAATTTATCCTTTTGTCCAGCCAGTTGCCCTGCTTTTTTAGCGATTTTTACCATGATTCGGGAAGACTCCACTTGAGGCACGGCGTATCCAGCCAGCACTCCATAAAAGATAACCATTCCAGTAACCAGGAGGCTAAAGGAGGCTTTATTTCTGTTTTGTGTTAGCAACCAGTATCCTCCAATCACTACTAAATTCAGTAATCCCATGGTCACCACAAATTTATAGGAAGCCATTGAGTAGGAATAAACATATAGCAAAAAAGTTCCCAGGCACAAAACAGTGACTATTGTCACCATCAAAAGAAACCCCTTTTCTTCCCACCGCTTTCGGGAAGGTTCACCTATCCAATCGTTCCAATATACTCCTAAGAGAAGGGCCAAAGGAGGAAACAACGGAAGAATGTAATGGGGCAGTTTAGTGGCTCCTAAAGAAAAAAACAGGAAAACTAGCCCTGACCAACAAATTAAAAAGGTAAAAGAATCTCTGTCAGTACGATACAAATGGAAAAGAGAACCAGGAAGAAAAGAGGCCCAGGGGAAAAAACCGACTATAATCACCGGCAGGTAATACCAAAAACTTCCTCCATGTCCTTCCATGGGTTGCAGAAACCGGTGGACATGATGTTTCAAGATAAATTCGGACCAAAACTTTCCCTCTGAGGCTTGCACTATTGTCGATAGCCAGGGAGTAACAACAAGTAAGAGAATCAACCCTCCTTTAATCAGTTTCAGCTCTTTTAACAGGTAAAGTTGTTTACTTACCAGTAGATAAATAAAGATAGTTCCCATCGGCAAAAGGGCCCCAATCGGTCCTTTCACCAAAACCGCAAGTCCCATCATGCCATAGGTAGCGTATAGGTACTTCCATTTCCCAGTTTTCTGAGCGTAACGAAAAAATAATAAAGAGGCGGTGATAAAGAAAACTAAATACGAGTCGGTGAGTGAAGCTCTAAAAATGAAAGCTACCATCAGAGAGGTGATAAAAATCAGAGAGCCGAACAGACCGGCGGAGCGGTTAAACATTATAGTTCCAAGCCTATAAACCAACAGAGAGGTGAAGACTCCGAAAACCGCAGAGAAAAAGCGAGCGGAAAATTCGGAAACACCGAACAATTTATAAGCAGCAGCAATGAACCAGTAGGTAAACACCGGTTTATGGAGAAAAAGTTCGCCGTTTCTGTAGGGCACCGACCAGTTGCCACTGGCCAACATTTCCTTGGCAACCAGTGCGTAATTGGTCTCGTCCCTGTCCCATAGTGATCCGGATCCAAGATAGGGCAGAAAGGCTGCGGTGGACAGCAAAATCACCAGGAGCCAGCCGGGCGTCTTATTTGATAGTGATAACAGTTTTTTCATCAAGCGCTATTTGAAAAATAACTTGTCTTTTCTACTGTTTTTGATTTATTATTTTTCATGATGCAATCTCCTTTCGACAAAGTGCCAATGCTTGATATCAATATTATCATTTAAAAAAGGACATTGCTTCTCTTCTTTTTATCTTTCTCATATTTTTTTCTTTCACTTTATTCCATGAAATAAATAAATAGAAGAATATTAATTTTTTTTGTATTTTTGTTATTTACGCATTAAATAGGATAAAAAATCCAGATTCATTATCGACTGAATCGGTATAATCTTCCGTAATGAAAAACAGTAAAGTTTTATTATTGAACCCTCCGGGAAAATTTAATTACGGAAGAGATTATTTCTGCAGTAAGATTACCAAGTCTAATTACGTTGAGCACCCTGTTGACTTACTCTACCTCAGCGGCATTCTCCACGAGAAAAACGTTCAAGTTCATCTAATTGACGCTATCGTAGACAAGATTACAGTTGACGCCTGCAAACAAAAAATCATCGCTTTTTGCCCGGATATAATCATTTTCCTGAGTGGGTGGGTATCGTGGGTAGAGGATTTTGTGTTTCTTGAAGAGATTAAAAACAGGCGACCCGCAACCAAAATGATCGGCATAGGAGATTTGTTTTTTAATAAAGATTTTTTCTACCGGTTTAGTTGGATTGACGCGGTTCTTTATGATTTCACCGGTTCCGATATCATTCATTACATTCAAAACAGCCCTGGTAATATTAACAATATGCTTTTAAGAGACGGCAGTAAAATTATTGATTCTTCTCAGAATAGCAAACCTCTTAAAAAAAATTTTCTGCTCCCCTTACCAAGACATGAGCTGTTTATAAGTAAAAAGTACTCCTTCCCATTTGTCAAATCAATGCCGTTCATGTCCGTTTTAACAGATTTCGGTTGTCCTTTCAGTTGTCAGTTTTGCGTTTATTCTGAGGTGGACTATAAAGTATTCGACCTTAGCAGTGTCTTTAAGGAACTTAAACAAATAAAAAGGCTCGGGATAAGTGAACTTTTTATCAAGGACCAAACTTTTTGCAGCAACAAAAAAAGGGGCGAGGCTCTTTGTAATTTTATGATTGAAAATCAGATGAACTTTTCCTGGACCTGCTTCCTGCGGGTTTCCCAGGCAACTGCTGAGTTTTTACAATTACTAAAAAATGCAGGTTGTCACACAATTATTTACGGGGTAGAATCTTTCAGCCAAAATATACTGGATCAGTATTCCAAAAATATCACAATTGACCAAATTCAAACGGCTATTTCTGAAACCAGGAAAATTGGTATTCGATCCATATGCACATTTATTCTGGGTTTCCCGGATGAAAATCAAAAAAGCATTGAAGGTACGATTGATTTTGCAATTAACCTCAACCCCGACTTTGCCGCGTTTAATATCTATGTAAGAAAAACGATGTCGGTTGGGTTTTCAAAATCTATGAAAAAAAACTATGACCAATCTGGAATTTTTTCTGAAAACATTGATGGCAATGGGATCCTGACCGGGAAAGAAATTTTTGAACTCAGAAAAAAAGCAATCCGAAAATTTTATTTTCGCCCTCGATATATTTTGAACGAAATATTTTCCATTCGGTCTTTAGCAGAACTAATATTACGAGCAAAAGGCTTTCTTTTTCTTTTTAAATCTTCTTAAACAAGGTATCTGTATTTTAAGAAGCGTTGGAGGGGGATAGCAGATAATATTGTCCAGCAAAGCCGTAAACAAAGCCGGACTAGCCTTTGAATCAAGCCAAGATTTTAGAATTTAACAATTCCACAGTATGAAGTACAGGACGATCATAATCCGCACGGTGTAAGACATCCATAATCTGCATCTGGCAAGATGGACAGCCAGTAACAACAACATCGGCGCCTGTCCGTTTAATACTCTCCGCTTTTCTCTTTCCTATCTGAAGAGAAAGGTCATAATGCTTTAAATTAAAGCCTCCGGCCCCTCCACAACACGCATCCGGACTTTCCATTTCAACAAAATCAACCATGGGAAGCGACTTCAATATTTCTCTTGGTTCTAAATATGTATTTAGTCCCCGTTTTAAATGACAGGGGTCATGGTAAGTAACTCTGATTTTTTTGTTAGCGCTTTTTACTTTTTGCAACTGTTTGATAGTTGCTAAATAAGCTTTGTTTTCACTACCTTCCTCATTTTGAAGGTCTTCCGTCTTACATTTATTAACAACTAAAAACTTGTGAATATCGATTACTTTCTTTGAAAAACAGGAAAAATCACCATTAAGATTTAAGAGAGTTTCATATATGGATTTTAAAACTTTTCCGCAGGTAGCACAGTTGAAAATGATATAATCCGGATTTAGCTGTGATAATATCCTGAAGTTTTCCCGGGCCAGCTTTAATGCTGTTTTGTGATCTCCCATATAATAGGCCGGTGCACCGCAGCACCCTATATTTTTAGGAATAATAGTTTCAATATTATTCGCCTTTAATATGCTTATTATCTTCTGCCCCGTCTCCTGAAAGACAAAATCGGTCATACAACCGGTAAAAAAAGCTACACGCATTTTTGGGTTTTTAACTTTGACTATTTCAGGCAATCCATCTTTCAAGTTTCGCTTTCCAAATTGTGGAAAATTTTTCTTTATTCCATTTTTTACAAAAGGCAGGGATTCTTTCAGCCAGCCTTCCGCTGGAATCCGGCTGTAAAAAAGATTGCTGGCCATTCCTATAAGTTTAAATAATGGATATAAAGATCTTTCATTATTGCCAAGATATTTAAAAACCATTTTTGAAATGAAATCCGATCCGTTTTTTTCAAAGTATTCTCCCTTCGCGGCGTTTATTATTTTGACCGGGTCTATGCCGCGAGGGCAGTTTGTTACACAGCTTAAGCAGCTTGTGCATTTGGACATGCGATCCGCAATTCCGCTGGAAAGCTTGAGGTCTCCCTCTGCCACAGCTTCCAGTAAAGCAAGCCTACCCCTTGCCACCATGGATTCATCACCGGTCGCTATATAAGTAGGGCACTCATGCTGGCAGATGCCACATTTTACACATTGTGAAGCTTCATCCAGATATTTATCAAATTTGGGATTCATAATATATATATTAACATCATTTACGCAAAGAAGAGATAAATGATATTGATTTTTCTGCTTGAAAATGTTTGGGAAGTTAATGTAAACTTGCAGCTCATTTGTTGGTTTTTTCCAAAAAACTATCATTTGAAAACCGAATAATGTTTGTTTGCAGGTGCTTTTGATCAGGTGTTAATTGTTAACTGTTAATTGGTAGTGGCTAATTTATTCCGGGAGGAACTATAAAATGTCTATTGACGGTTATATCGACTACAAAAGACGAGAATTTTGTAATGATATTAAATGCTCCGTTCAGCTTGATTTGAATGCGCAGGATGAAGACTCCGGAGAATATGAAAGAATAAGGTCTATCTGCAAAAATGACTGTAAATACACAACCTATCAATTTCATCACTGGTTGATTGACAAGGGATACCTAATTATCAGACCGGAGTGATCTAAGGACAGAAGCCGGAGAACAGTTGGCAGAGTACAGAGAACAGTGATTGTGTTGAAATGAAATTTGTATAAAATTTGTGATTTTACGTGTAGTTTTTATAAATTTAATTTTCTGGGGGAAACAAAATGGAGTGGGGAATGAAAAACCGATTGTCGCGATTGATTCAACAGGATGGAAAATGTTTCTTTTTGCCGATTGATCATGGATATTTCCAGGGGCCGACCTCTTGCTTGGAAAAACCAGGAGAGACCATAAAACCTCTTTTGAGATACTGTGACGCTCTTTTCGTGACAAGAGGGGTAGCAAGGTCCGCAATTGATCCTGCTATAAAGAAGCCTATAATTCTCAGGGTTTCCGGGGGAACAAGCATGGTGGGAAAAGATCTTGCCAATGAAGTCATAACAACCGCGATTGACGATGTTATTCGTATAAATGCCACGGCGGTGGGGATTTCCATTTTTGTGGGCAGCGACTATGAAAAACAGACGCTTAATAATCTCTCGAGTCTTGTTAATGAATGTGAAAAATACGGTATTCCGGTTATGGCTGTTACTGCTGTAGGGAAAGAGCTTGAAAAACGAGGACCAAGATACCTTGCCCTGGCTTGTCGAATTGCCGCGGAATTAGGAGCAAAAGTTGTCAAGACGTACTGGTGCGCTGAAGACTTTGAAAAAGTAACCGGCGGATGCCCTGTCCCGGTTGTGATGGCTGGAGGTCCTAAATGCGAAACAGATAAAGAAGTCCTCGAATTTGTCCATGATGGAATGCAAAAAGGAGCAATAGGGCTAAATCTCGGGAGAAATGTTTGGCAAAACCCTAATGCTGTGCCGATGATGAGAGCACTCCAGGCAATAATTCACAAAAATGCGTCTGTCGAAGAGGCATTTGATCTTTTTAATACAATTAAGAACGAAAAATAAGATTCTAATCTTCAAATATTTGTCCGCGCAAATCTGTTTAATCAGCGTTATCTGCGTTCTATTTATTAGGTGCGGCCGAAGGCCGCACAGTGTCTTTCGTAGTTAATAAATTCCTCTTTCATTCAACTTTTATGAAAAAACCTCTCTTTATCATCGCAGGAACAAATAGCGGGTGTGGGAAAACTACAGTTACTTTAGGTATTATTCATTCGCTTGTAAAAAAGAAATTAAAAACCTCAGCCTTTAAAATTGGGCCGGACTATATAGACCCGAGTTATCATAAAGCAATTACAGCGAAACCGGGATGCAATTTAGACTCCTGGATGATGAG
>DASCNB010000090.1:0-19856 GCA_036011265.1 Nitrospinota bacterium
AAGGTTTTTTGCTATACGTTGTTTTATATTTATTTGCCGGTCTCATCTTAAGTTCAGTTTATTTTACTTATTTTCATAGTGTGACAGGACAGAGCTTAGGGAAGGGATTATTAAAAATTAAAACAATTCAAACTTCCGGAGAACCATTGAATTTTAAAATTGCTTTTATCCGGTGGGGAGGGTATTTCATTTCAGGGTTAGCAATGTATCTTGGTTTTCTCTGGGTGCTGTTTGATAAAAATAAGCAGGGCTGGCACGACAAAATAGCCGGAACTTATGTGGTGAAAGTGTAGTATCTTTCTTCCAAATCATTCAAACATACTTCATATACCGATTTCTCCTCCGGGGAGCCATTCTCAAATCTATCTCCTATCTCAAATCAACTTCAAGACTTACTGATATCCGGATTTAAAAAGTCATGAAGGGCCTGAGCCACTGTTTCCGGTTTTACAATAGGAAGGGAACAACGGTTTTCAATACAAATAAACAGGCTTGGGGTTTCAGGGTTTGGAAAAATTCCATTTTTAATTATTTCAATATCTTTTACAGGATCTAAAAGCTGCACGATTTTGCCTGGTTCATATATTTTAAGAGATTCTTGAAATAAAGCCAGAGTTCGCGGATCTTTTTTGTCTCCCACAATAACCATGGAGATCGGATAGTTAAAGTATCGTTCCAAAGCTAAGGCATAGTTTTCATCAAAAATGTTATAGTTAACGTTATTCTGCCAGAAACTTTTTAAAATGGTCTCCGCCTGATTATAGTAATCCTTATTATAAGTATAATAATAAAGCCGTAATAGATTTTCTGAGGCAATAGAGTTTTCCACTTTTGGGGCCATTGGAAAGCGTAACGCGGCTACCTCCAATGACCCATTTGGTATGTCCCGAAGATTTCTTTTTTTTGGGTCGAAATAATTTAATTTTATATCTGCAACTATATCTCTGGCATAATTTAAAAAGAAACTATCCCCGGTTGATTCATAGGCGTCAAGAACAGCCTTCAGCATCCATACCTGATCGGGCAAAAAACCAGAGTCTCCATCATCCTGTTCGACATAATGAAGAAAGCCTTTCCCTTTTTTATAATTAGACGCGATCAGAAATTTAATTGATTTGACGGCAAATTCATAATATTTCTTTTCTTTCAAAACATTTGCTGCCATGAGGTAGCTGGATATCATCATTCCGTTTAAATTTGTAATAATTGTCTTATCAACATAGGGTGAAGAACGTTTTTTTCGCTCTTCCAGGGTCAGGGTATAATATAATTCATCAGCATCCTGGCTTGCATAAAAACCGCCCTGGTGATGCTGAAGATTGTTTTCAACATAATTCAGGATTTTTTTTGCGGTCTTTTTATATTTTTCATTACCGGTTTGTTGATAGGCTTCCAGATAATTTTGCAGCAGGCCGGCATTGCCATCCAGCATTTTTTCAAAATGAGGCTTTGACCAATCCTGTGTAGTAGAATATCTAAAGAACCCACCTTCCAAATTGTCAAAGACTCCCCCCTGGCTCATTTTGTCTAATGTTTTCGTAATAATTCGTAGAAGCGAGTTGCTTTTAGTCTGATGATATTTAAGAAAGGCAAGCCGGATTGCCGGTGGATGATGAAACTTTTGGACCTGCCCAAATCCCCCATTGATCGGATCAAAAACAGTTTTTATAGATTGCAATACCTGGTCTATAGCGATTCGTTTTAATTCAGCATTGGAATCAGGGATTTCTTCCATTGCGGCTTTTGTCTGGCGATTCATTAAATCAATCTTTTCGTATATAGTGTCCCTTTCCTCTTTATAAATTTGACTAACTTGCTGAAGGATTTCTCCCATAGGTTCTGGTTTTATATAAGTTCCACCAAATAAGACTTCTCCTGTAGGAGCTAAAAGTGCAACGCTTGGCAGTCCTCCCTGATTATAGCGCCGAAAAATATCGGGTCGTTTGTCCGCATCCACACGCAGATTAATAAAATTTTTATTCAACAAGCGAATAATTTCCGGATCCGATAAAGTGGTTTCATCCAGCACATGGCACCAGTGGCACCATATAGCGGTTAAGTCCATGAAAATCGGTTTATCCAGTTTTTGAGCTTTTTCAAAAACATCTTTTTCCCATGTATGCCAGTTAATCAGGTGAGCTTTGTTTGGTCTGGGAGAAAACCGGAAAGGAGAAGAATCTCCTGCGTGAACAGAATCAGGAAGTAATAAAAAAACGGCTAAAAAAATTATTGAATAAAATCTCATGGTAAAACCTTTGTTATGATTAAATAGTTTTACCGTTGTATAACAAAATGTTTGCATAAGGTACGACTAAGCCAAAAGCCATGCTTTTTTTGTTTCCCTTTTTAACTTTCCTCGAAATTCAGTCTTTTATTTTGATGGTCCCCGACTGGTCCAGTGTTTCCTCATTTATTAACTCCTCGAATAATTTAATCATACTGGAGCTGGACCAATCCCTGGCGCCGGCTTCGCGCGTATCTACAAATCCCATTTTATCTATAATAAGAGAAGAAGGAAGCGCCCTGATCTTATAAAGTTTCTGAATACTGCCATTTGGATCAAGAAGCACCGGGAACGTAAGTCCCATTTCCTCCAAAAATGGTATAACAACGGACTTCCCCTGGCGGTCTATACTTATCGCGAGCATAACAAAATCCTCTTTTTTAAATTTCTGGTAAAGTTTTTCCATAGACGGCATTTCAGTTTTACAAGGTCCGCACCATGTAGCCCAAACATTAAGAAAAACTATCTTTCCTCTGAACTGAGAAAGGGAAGTCGGATTACCATTAAGATCGGAAAGGGTAAAGTCCGGGGCCACAAAACCTTCAAAGGGGCCCGTTTCAAAAAGGAATTGATATTTGTCATCCTTTTTTTTGTCTTTTTCTGCCAGTTTAAAAGAGCGCTCTTCTTTAGATGAATCGGCAAACAGATTTCCTTCTGATATAAAGAGGCTGGTGCTGATTATTGAAACAACAACAAATGCATATTTGGCAAAAATTTTCATTTATTAATCTCCTTTTTCACAGCTATAAACAGGGTGCTTCCGCTTCTTTTAATAAGAAATAGCATGGTATCTTTATTGTTCGTTTTATTCATCATATCCTGAAAGTCATTCAGGTTATTTATTTTTTTTCTATCAATTTCCGTAATTACATCTCCGCGTACAATCCCTGCGGCGCCGACAGGACTGTTAGGAACAACATCGGTAACAAGAACACCATTCGGCGAATCAAGTTCAAGCCTTTGCATCAACCCGGGAGTTATAACATGAACACGAAGGCCCATTTTTTCAATATTATCAGATGTTGTACCTCCTGGATCTTCGGGTCGTTCTAATCTGGTTTTAATCGCTTTTCTTTTGCCGTTACGAATGACAACTACTTCTAATTCTATACCTGGTTCTGTTTGCGCGACGATTTTTGGAAGTTCCTCCACAGATTTAACAGGCTTGCCGTCAAATTCAACAATAACATCTCCTCTTTCAATGCCGCTTCTTTCTGCAGGACTTCCTTCAATAACATCCGAAACCAAAGCTCCTTTATCATCAGAAAGGTTAAATAACATTGCCAATTCCGGAGTTATCCTTTGAATCATGATACCCAGACGGCCCCTATTATCTTTTCTTATTATATTTGAGTCCTCAATGATCGACGGCATCATTACATGATCTATCATCATGCCGAGCCTTTCATCCGGGTGGATATCCTGTCCCATCATCATTCCCATATCTGATGGACTTTGCGGCGCTATTGACTGGATATAATAGGCAAGAGACATAATCTCATCTGGAGTAAGAGAATCTGAAAATGAAGGCATAGGGGTACCGTTTAGACCGGTTGCTATGGTCAGATAAATATCTTCGATCTCAAGGCCACGTTTAAGGACCTGTCGACGAAAATTGGTCGGACGGATCGGCTGTTGCCAGTCGTCTTTAAGCTGGTCCGCGCTTGTACCATCACCGAAACCCTCAAATCCATGGCATACTATGCATTCAGACTTTTGATAAAATATTTTTCCCTGTTTTACATAATCAGTAGCTGACTTCTTAGGTTTGGGGACCTTTACAATCTGAGACTTTTCATCCTCCTCAAAGTCATCTGAAAAAGTTTTAATGTAATAAGCAACAGACCATTTTTGATCGGTAGTCAGCCCCGACCATGGGAGCATGGCAGTCCCATGCAAGCCGCGTGAAATAGTTTTAAAAATATCTTCGTTTGTTGGCAAGTCACCCGTTGGAGTCGAGCGGAACTTAAAAACTCCATTTGTAAAATCACGTGGTTTTGTTTGCAGTCTAAAGGCCTCTTCTCCTTTTCCGTCCCCTTTCAACCCGTGGCAGAATACACAACGTGTTTCGTAAATAATTTTTCCCGCGCTTATGGAAGTTTCGTTTTCAGGCGGCATTGGCGTCTTCAGATTAACAGGAAGTGTTTCACCACGTATCCACCTGCTCATTGGCGACATACCTTCTGTCATGTCCCCTCTCATGGCAAAAGCAGAAAGAGAAGTAATGAAAAACATTAGTAGAGACAATGCAAATAAAAATTTATATTTTTTTATTTTTTTCATACAGTTATTTTGTAACATCTCCTTTCTTTCTGAAAGGTTTTTATGTGACCCGAAAAGGATGTTGGTTTGTTTTTAGGCGCTGTTAGTTCTTGTTTTTTTTACAGCGCCTTATGCAAGGCTTTTGCTCACTGGAGCGTTAGCTCCATTTGATTTTGGCCTTCCATGACCTCAACCCTTCGGGCGGCTTTCCTGCCGAATTGTGGCTGCGGCGCCTTGCCGCTTTATGTGTTCTTCATAAAAGAAAACAACCTTGCCATCTCATTATTCTTATATTTCTTAAGCTTCTTTCCATATTTTTTATCTATCTTGATTTTAATTTCTTCTACAGTAAGGCCTTTTTGTGCGTAGTAGTAAGCATCCAGGGCCTCGTTTATACAGATATCGCATCGGGCTGCATGATTATCCACAAAGCATGTCAGGTTACTCTTGTGACCAAAATTTAATTCACAGTCGCAATAGCAGTAAATCTTATCCAACACCTGGGGAATTTCTTTTGCTGCCTTGTAAGCCCTTGCAACCTTGCCGCTAAATTGTGCTGGAGAAAGAATCGGACGGGTTTCCCCACCGGGCGGTACAGGATAGCCATTCATATCTACTTGAGAGTAAGGATTGGATAATTTTGGATCGTGCTTTCCAAAAATGATCCAACCAGCGGATAAAATTCCAATTAGCAAAATTGATGATGTGATAAAAATGATCCTTAGATTCTTTTTGCTATGAGTTCCGGTTTTTTTACCTTTTTTCATTATAACACCTCACTTGTTTGTATAAGTTAACTATTGTTGGAATTAACTGGATGTGGTGGATTTTTTATATGGATAAAATAATCCTGATTATCCTGCTATCGCGTCTAAATAGAATGTTTTAGGAAATCAGATAAGATAAACAGAATTGGTCTGGAAAAGAGGCGAATTTTGAATCTTATTTTTTTGACAGGGGGAAAAAGTAACCGACTGTTTAAAGTGTTGAGGTTTATTAATTAATGAAACTTTAATTACAGAAAGAGTCTGAGAAAGCTTTTTGAGGGACGCGCTTTTATTTAAAATAATTTTGTCTTTTGAAGAAGAGAGGCATTCCACTTTACAGCATTCTATTGAATGACTCTTACAGAATTGGCTTTTCTCTAATGAAGGGCAAGCCATCTTATCTATCATTATTCCGCAATTAATATTGCAGCACTCTGCAGCCTGCACTGTTGATACTGGCTGAGGCAGAGGAAGCATTTGGGAAACAATAATTGCGATAAAAATCGATAGCTTTATTAAGAGGTTTTTCTTCATAAAATTTAATTTACAACAATTACAGTTATCATGCAAACATTATTTATTGAGAAAAAATTAGCCATGAAGGACATTAATCGTACGAAGAAAGATATTGGGGGTTGAAATCCTTTCTTGAGACCGGACCTGAGTAATTTCGACATCCCCTCTTAATATAGGGGATTTTTTATTGATCTTTGTAGTTTATGGTTAGACCTTAGATATCGGTGGGTTATCTAAATTGTCGATGTTCAGAAGCAAAAGTCACACCGATCAGATCAAAGGCTTCAGTACGATTCCCATCATTGATCAGTTTTAAGATTTGCTCAACAATTTCTAACCTTTCAGGTGTACTATTTCTAAACCATGTGGATGGAATATTTGCTTCTAGAAACTTTTTTTCATCTGGAGTTAACTCTTTCCAATAAGTCAGGTTTTTGTCATCAGGTTCCACGGTCTTTCCTCTCATTAGAATTAATACGTAATGATAGCATATATAGGACTGTGGAGGAAGGGTATTATCCATCAGATTGCCGGGTAAGAAGGTTTGTTAATTGTTAACTGCTAATTTTTTATTCTCTCTGTCTTTGAGGCATTTTCTTATTCGGTTCTATGATTTATATTGTAAATAGATATCATTTTATTTAAACTTGTCATTAATTTCAATTTATGCCGTAATATGAAAATTGCTATGACGTATTTCCAATGAAAAAAAAGAAGCATTCTGAAAAATCTGATTTGATATTGCATGAAAACATTGCAAGAAAAATTATTTTAATCAGGGACAAAAAAGTGATGCTGGACAGAGATATTTCAGAGCTATACGGAGTAGAAACAAGAATATTAAATCAAGCCGTTAAAAGAAATATTGAGAGATTTCCTGATGATTTCATGTTTCAACTAACAAAGGAGGAAATGGCAAATTGGATATCACAAACTGTGATATCCAATAATAAAAAAATGGGGATAAGAAAAAGGCCTAATGCATTTACTCAAGAGGGAGTTGCCATGCTCTCAAGTGTCTTAAGCAGCAAAAGAGCAATACAAGTTAATCTTCAAATTATGCGTGTTTTTGTAAAACTAAGGGAAATGTTATCCACCCATGCAGATTTGAGAAAAAAAGTTAAACAATTAGAAAAAAAATATCAATTCCACGACAAGCAATTTCAAATAGTCTTTGAAGCTATAAAACAGTTAATAGTAAAACCTCAAAGACCTGCAAAAAAAATTGGGTTTCATGTTGATTAAATCATCTCGGTCTCATGTTTTTTTCCTTCTGTTCTCTTTCCGCTTGTCCTGAGTAACTTCGGCAAGAGATGTTATTCCCCTCTAAAAAGACATGTCCTGAGTACTTCGGCAAGCTCAGCACAAGTTTTATCGAAGGAGGGGTTTATACTGCTTCATCGTGTGGCGACTTTGTCGTCGGGGTGTGTAATACTCTGTTCCTCTTGTCCTGAGCAAAGTCGAAGGGCTGCTCTTTCACTGGCTGACCGCTGATTGCTCTCTCTATCTCTTTACAATATCACTGTAAAGTAGTAGATTGCTGATTGTATTGCATGGAGTAATGCAGGCGCTTCATAAACAGAACATCTCAGGTTTTTAATCTTGAGAAATCTCGAAGTAATCGAGAAGCTAATTTATTGGGCCTCACGATTTCCTCAAGATGGCTTCATGATTTTTGCAAACTTTTTTTACTCTGGGGAAGCAGAATCTTTAAGGTCGCAATTTGCGACCTTAAAAACAGTTAGGGGGCGGCATCGTAAATACCTACCGTATACTTTTACATAACAGGGAGTTGCCATGCTCTCTTCAGTGCTTAATAGTGAAAGAGCTATTTTTTAATATTGGATTTGATTTGGAGGGCAAGTGAAATCTATTGTTCCCGTTGAGCGGATTGAGAAGAAAATTCTAATGATTCGCTGAGAAAAAATGATGTTGGATGCTGACCTTGCCGATCTTTATGAAGTTCCGGTAAGAGTTTTAAACCAGGCTGTCAAACGCAACATAGAGAGGTTTCCGGTAGATTTCATGTTTCAGCTCACGAAAAAAGAAGACGAATCTTTAAGATCACAAATTGTGATCTTAAAGAAAGACCGCGGAGTACATAGAAAATACCTACCTTACGTCTTTACCGAACAGGGTGTGGCCATGCTTTCAGGTGTACTTAATAGCCGAAGAGCAGTTCAGGTCAATATAGAAATCATGCGAGCGTTCGTGAAACTTCGTCAAATGCTTGCTTCCAATTCGGAATTGGCACGGAAACTAGATTCATTTGAAAAGAAATACGATAAACAGTTTAAAATTGTGTTCGATGCTATCCGTGAGCTTATGAAACCTCCCGCTCCAAAACGCCGTCAAATAGGCTTCCGTAAGGGAAAGAAATTCACCCCGTTGGATAAGTGACTATGTATTACGCAGCCAGGTTTTTAATCTTGAGAAATCTCGAAGTAATCGAGAAGCTAATTTATTGGGCCTCACGATTTCCTCAAGATGGCTTCATGATTTTTACAAACTTTCTTTTGAAAAAAAATTGAATAGCTTTGATAAAGAAAATTGAATGGTTCAGGTTTTAAATGGAATTATGACTGGAACTTCTGGAAATGCCGGGACTCGAAAAGATTTAAGAAGATTAGGAAATAAAAGTTAAAACGGGTAATTCGACAGACCTGACCCCTTAACAAATTTAATCGACTAGTGTACATTGATGTTGGTTTATTAAGGAAAGGTGAGTAACTATGCAAAATGCTAGAAAAAGAAAAAAATCAGGGTTGGTAGAAGGTCATCTTGAGCGAATTTCGAGTAAGGCTTTTGAAGACTATTTAAAGCAAATGACCAATTTAGTTAAAACCAAACATGGGGTGTATGCTCTTTACAAAAAAGACAGGCTTTATTATATTGGACTGGCGACAGACTTGCATCGTCGGGTCAAGTATCATCTTAGAGATAAACATGCAAACAAATGGGACCGCTTTAGTCTATATCTTGTAAAGAAAGCAGACCATATTAGAGATCTGGAATCATTAGTAGTTAGAATTGCGGAACCGCGTGGAAATAAAGTAAAAGGCAAACTAGTCGGTTCTGCTGATTTAGGCCCCCAATTAAAAGAACGAATAAAAAAACATCATGATCAGGAGATGGATCGAATTTTTGGGGAAAATCAGGGAAGAAAAAAGATAAAAAGTAAAGCAGCTTCAAAATATCAGTTTAAATCTGTTCAAGGGATTCTAAAACTTAACACACGGTTGATTGGAAAGTATAAAGGTAAGACATATAAAGCTATTATACGTTCAAAAGGGAAAATAGAATTAAACGGAAAGCTTTTTGACAGTCCATCCGGCGCAGCCAAATCAATAGTTAAACGAGCTGCAAATGGCTGGAACTTCTGGAAATGCCGTGATAAAGATGGAAACTGGAAAAGATTGAAGGAGTTTAGAAAATAATTAATGAATAACTTCAGTGAAAAGGTAAGTTTTATCTGGTCGGTGGCTGATCTGATTCGCGGTCCTTACAGACCTAATCAATACAAAGACGTTATGCTTCCAATGACCGTGCTTAGGCGATTGGATTGTGTGCTTGAGACGACCAAACCAAAAGTGCTCGCAAAGCTTAAATCTCTAAAAGGTGGAAAAGTTAAAAATGTTGAACCAATTCTTAATAGAGTATCCAAACAATCCTTCCATAATACAAGCCGGTTTACCTTCGAGAAGCTGAAAGGCGACCCGAATAATATCGCAGCCAACTTAACGCAATATATTAAGAAATTCTCCGGCAGAGCGCGTGAGATTATCGACCATTTCGGTTTTGAAGAACATATCGCAAAACTGGACAAGGCAGATCGCCTTTACCTTGTTGTTCAGAAGTTCTGCGAAATTGACCTCCATCCTGATGTGGTGTCGAACATTGAAATGGGTTACATCTTCGAAGAGCTTATCAGAAAGTTTAATGAAGCGAGCAATGAAGAAGCAGGAGACCATTTTACCCCGCGCGAGATCATTCGCCTTATGGTGAATATTCTTTTTTCACCTGACAATGATGTGCTGACAACAAAAGGGATTGTAAAAACTCTATACGATCCTGCCTGTGGCACGGGTGGAATGCTTTCCGTATCTGAAGAATATCTACGCGAATTAAACCCGGATGCAGGTCTTGAGGGATTCGGACAGGACTATAATGACCAGGCATATGCCATCTGCGGCTCGGATATGATGATAAAAGGACAAGATATCGAACATATCCATTTCGGAGACAGTTTTACAGATGATTTTTTTTCAGCGGAGAAATTCGATTACATGCTGGCCAATCCCCCTTTTGGGGTGGAGTGGAAACCGGAAGAGGACCCTATTCGTAAGGAACATGAGGAACAGGGATATGGAGGAAGATTCGGCGCGGGGCTACCCCGGATTAACGACGGCTCTTTATTGTTTCTCCAGCATATGATCAGCAAGATGAAAGTCAAAAAGGAAGGCGGCACGCGTCTCGCCATTGTATTTAACGGTTCCCCCCTCTTTACAGGAAGCGCCGGATCGGGTGAGAGTGAAATCAGGAAATGGATCATAGAAAACGACTGGCTTGAAGCAATTATCGCTATGCCTGATCAGCTTTTTTATAACACCGGCATTTTTACCTACATCTGGGTTGTTACTAACCGAAAGGAAAAGCAAAGACGCGGGAAAATTCAACTCATAAATACCATAAGCTTTTTCGTTAAAATGCGTAAAAGCTTGGGTAATAAGCGAAATGAAATTGGCGATGGACGTAACGGCAAGCCGAACCATATAGCGGACATTACCCGTCTGTTCGGAAACTTCAAAAAAGGTGAATTTGTAAAAATCTTTGATAATAAGGATTTCGGATACCATCGCATTACCGTGGAACGACCGTTGAGGCTTAACTTTATTGTAAATAAGGAGCGTTTGGAACGAGTAAAAGAGACAAAGGCATTTGTAAATCTTGCCACAAGCAAAAAGCGAAAAGATACAAAAGCGGCGGAAGCAGAGATTAAAGCGGGTAAAGAAAAACAGTCTGCTATACTAAAAGCATTGGCCAAAATTGGACCGAAAGGACTTGTGAAAAACAGGAAGGAATTCAGCGAAGCATTAAAGGAGGTCTTTCAAAAGTCAGACCTTGTAATGCCGGCTGCCTTATTTAAGGCAATTCTTATGGCGTTGTCAGAGAGGGATGAAACTGCGGACATTTGCAAGGACAAAAACGGCAAACCGGAACCGGACTCCGAACTAAGGGACTATGAAAACGTTTCTTTGAAAGAGGATATTCATGAATATCTGAAGCGCGAAGTTATCCCCCATGTGCCGGACGCATGGATAGATGAATCAAAAACTAAGATCGGTTACGAGATAAATTTTAACCGCTATTTTTATAAATTCACACCTCCAAGGCCTTTAGAAAAGATTGAAGCGGATTTAAAACAGATTGAAGGCGAGATTGCCGGAATGTTGAATGAGGTCACGGAGTGAAAGCTCTATTTGTTGTGGCACCTCATCGTTTTATAGTATTACAGTGTAACAACTTGTTTTTTGAGCAAGTTTTTTTATGCTCACCGGAGCGGTAGCTCCATTTGGTTGCGGCCCCTTGGCCGCTAAGAAATTATCTATGAAATCATTTATACCTCATACACTGCCCCTGGAAAAATTAGATTGGTCTGCCTTTGTGTCTTTAATCGGAAAGGCCAACGCTCAGGTTGCCCGTTTTGATTCATTGCTGAAAACAATTCCCAATACAGAGGTTCTTCTGTCACCCTTAACCACCAATGAAGCGGTACTCTCTTCAAAGATAGAAGGAACACAGGCAACTTTAGAAGAAGTTTTGAGATTTGAAGCCGATCCTAAAAAAGGTACGGAAAAGTATGATGATATTCAGGAAATCATCAATTACCGAAAGGCCATGTTAGGCGCTGTAAAGGAACTAAAAAAAGTTCCTTTAAGCGGAAGGATCATCAGAAACATTCATAAAACACTGCTTTCAGGCGCCCGGGGAAAAACAAAAACGCCCGGAAGATTCAGAACCGGGCAAGTCTTTATCGGCAGCCAGGGAGGCAAAGTTGAAAATGCCTCTTTTGTTCCACCGGAACCTCAAACAGTGCCCGATCATTTTAGCAATTTTGAAAAATATCTTCACTATGAAGAAAAAGACATTATCGTTCAGCTTGCAATCATTCATGCCCAGTTTGAGATTATTCACCCTTTTTGGGACGGTAATGGAAGAACCGGAAGAATCCTTTTACCGCTATTTCTTCATTCCAGGGGAGTGATCAGCTCACCCGATTTTTATTTGAGTGAATATTTCGAAAAAAACAGGCAGTCTTATTATGACAGTTTGAACGGAATTTCAAAAGACGGGAATTGGGAAAGTTGGATTTCATACTTTTTACAGGCTGTTATTGAACAATCATCGGTAAATATTAACAAAATCGAAGAAATTCTAAAATTGTATAAAGAGATGCTGGATAAAGTGCAAAATATTACCCATTCCCAGTATACACATAAAATTGTGGATTTTATTTTTTCAAAACCCTGGTTTGATAGCAGTGAATTCAGAAAAAACTCAAAAGTACCTAAACCCAGTGTTATCAGAATCTTAAAAATTTTAATAGACAATAAAGTGTTGATTAAAGTTAGAGAGGCGCGAGGACAAAGCCCCGCACTGTACATATACCCGTCTCTTCTTAAGATTGTATAATAAACAAAAATGAGCATTTCATAATTCATGAAATATGGGTCGCAAATTATTTAGCGACTCATGGAATACTCACAAACTAATTTGTGACTCATATTTATAAAAATATGAGTCACAAGTAATTTAGTGTCTCATAGAAAATATGCTACGGTGTTAGCGTCTCATAAAACATTAAATTTGAGACACAAAGATGAAAGAGGATTAATATCTGCCCGTTTGGGCCAGATTTTTAATGTAACGGTAATGTAACTGATCGAGTAAGGCTATTTTGTGGTCATTGATTTTTAAGGACTTATTTTGTTTTCTTATGTGATACTAATGTGATTTAATGGAATCTATCTGATTTTTAGTAAAAAGATGATTAATAAAATCTCTCGCAAAGATACAAAAACGCAAAGAAAAATGAAAGATTCCGGCATCAAATGGCTTGGGAAAATACCGGAGGAGTGGAAATTAGAAAGATTGCGCTTCCATATAAAGCTTAATCCATCAAAGTCAGAATTGAGAAATTATAAAGAAAATACTATTGCCTCATTTATTCCTATGGAAGCTGTTGGTAAGTATGGTGGAATTAATAGAGAGGAAACTAAGACTATAGATGAAGCTGTTGGTGGTTATACATATTTTAAAAATAATGATGTCGTTGTGGCCAAAATCACACCATGTTTTGAAAATGGGAAAGGAGCTATTGCAGATAATCTAAGCAATGGTATTGGTTTTGGAACCACAGAATTCCATGTTTTGAGACCTGAGCCTCATATGGATAGCTGTTTTTTGTTTTACTTAACCATAAGTTATCCTTTCCGTAAATTGGGCGAAGCTGAAATGAAAGGGGCTGCTGGGCAAAAAAGAGTACCTGAAGATTTTATTAGAGACCTACGACATACAATTCCAAGTTATGAAGAACAAAAATTCATTGCCTCATTCCTTGACCGGGAGACGGAGAAGATTGATGCCCTTATTGCGAAAAAAGAACGACAGATAGAACTTTTGCAGGAGAAACGCTTCGCCCTCATCAGCCATGCCGTCACGAAAGGCCTCAATCCCAATGCAAAAATGAAAGATTCCGGCATCGAATGGATAGGAAAAATACCGGAGCATTGGGAGGTTAAGCCTCTTAAATATTTAGGAAAAATAGTCTTAGGAAAAATGCTAACAAGTAAAGAAGTAGAGGGGTATTATCTCAAACCATATTTAAGAGCTCAGAATATCTTATGGGAACAAGTCGATATAAGTGATTTACGAGAAATGTGGTTCTCCACTTATGAAATGGAAAATTTTAGAGTTAAGAATTTTGATCTACTAATTAGTGAGGGAGGAGAAGTTGGGAGAACTGCTATTTGGAATGATGAAATAAATGAATGTTATATTCAAAATTCAGTACATAAAGTTACAATAAAACCAAATTGCAATCCGTTTTATTTTTTGTTTCAGTCAGAGCGTAGTGGCAAATTTGGATATTATGAAGCAATTGTCAACAGAGTTAGCATCGGTCATTTGACGAGAGAAAAATTAAAAGAAATTAAGTTTGTTATGCCAACACAGCAAGAGCAAGATTCAATAGTAGATCATATAACTCATGAATCGAAAAAGATTGATACGCTCATATCAAAAATTCAAGAATCCATAGAAAAACTCCGTGAATATCGTACTGCATTAATTTCCGCTGCTGTTACAGGAAAGATAGATGTGCGGCAGGAGGCTGCCTGATGCCGACAGACCATACCGAAAAAGCCTTTGAAATCGCTATTAAAGAACATCTCCTTGATAATGGCGGTTATGAAAAGGGGGATAAAGATAAATTCGACCCCAAACGGTCTCTTGATCCTATCCAGGTGCTATCCTTTGTTCAAAAAACCCAGCCAAAGGAATGGGTTTATCTGAAAAACCTCCAGAAAGATAAAGCGGAAGAAACTTTGCTCGATGATCTCTGCAGGGCTCTTGATTCGGAACATGAAGGATGTCTTAAAGTCCTAAGACATGGATTCAAGTGTTTTGGAAAATCATTTAGAGTCGCTTACTTTGCCCCTGCAAGCGGACTTAACCCGGATATCCAAAAACTATATGAACAAAACAGGCTGACCATTACAAGGCAACTTAAATACAGCGATAAACATAATAATACTATCGATTTAGTGATAAGTCTGAACGGGTTACCTGTCGTCACGGCAGAGTTGAAAAACCCGATGACCGGACAGACCTGGAAGAATGCCATTCACCAGTACAAGAATGACAGAGACCCGAAAGACCTGATTTTTCATTTCAAAAAAAGGACGCTCGTTCACTTTGTCGTTGACCCGGATGAGGTCTATATGACGACCCAACTCAAAGGCAAGTCCACATATTTTCTGCCTTTTAATATGGGTAACAATAACGGGAGGGGCAACCCGGAAGCACCAGGGAAGCATAAAACCTGGTATCTCTGGGAGCAAATCTGGCAAAAGGACAGCATACTTGATATCCTTTCCCGTTTTATCCACCTTGAGGTTGTTGAGAAGAAGATAAACGGGAAAAAGATTAAAAAAGAAACCATGATTTTCCCGCGTTACCATCAGCTTGACTCGGTCCGCAAGCTTGTAGGGCGCTCACGAAATAAGGGAGTGGGGAGTAATTACTTAATTCAACATTCTGCGGGAAGTGGAAAGAGCAACTCCATCGGGTGGGTGGCCCACCGGCTTGCTACTTTATACAATAAAGCGGACGAGAAGGTCTTTGATTCGGTGATTATCGTAACGGACAGGATTGTGCTTGATCAACAGCTTCAGAATACGATTTACCAGTTCGAGCATAAGGCGGGTGTTGTTCAAAAAATAGACGAAGACTCAACCCAGCTTGCTGAGGCCATTTCCACCGGGGTTCCCATTATTATTACCACCCTGCAGAAATTTCCTTTTGCCAATGAAAAAATATCCCAACTTCCAAAGCGGAAGTACGCGGTGATTGTGGATGAAGCGCACAGTTCCCAGGGAGGAGAAACGGCAACATCTTTAACTGATCTTCTTGCAAGCGCGTTTATAAAAGAGGAAGTGGAAAAGATCATTGAAGAAGAAAATTTGAAGGAGGATGAGAAGGAACTTTATCGGTCTATGCTTAAGCGAGGGCGTCAACCCAATATCAGTTTCTTTGCTTTCACCGCTACTCCGAAATACAAAACGCTGGAGGTCTTCGGGCAACCGGGGGCAGATGAAAAGCCGGAAGCATTTCATCATTACAGCATGAAACAGGCTATAGAGGAAGGTTTTATCCTGGACGTGCTGAAGCACTATACAACTTATAAAACCTACTTTCGGCTTGTTAAATCAATTGAAGATGATCCCAGGGTGGATAAGAAAAAGGCGGCCAGGGCGCTCGCGCGATTTTTAAGCCTGCATCCGCATAATATTGCTCAGAAAACCGAGGTAATGATTGAACATTTCAGAAAATTTACTCGATTTAAAATCGGCGGCAGGGCAAAAGCGATGGTGGTGACTTCATCACGGCTTAGTGCCGTAAAATACAAACAGGCATTTGATAAATACATCTCGGATAAAAAGTATAAAGGCATCAAAACGATTGTTGCCTTTTCAGGGAAAGTCATTGACCCCGATCTGCCTGACATTGAATATACTGAAGTGGGAATGAATAAGGGTATTAAAGAAAAGGAACTCCCTGAAAGATTTTCCACAGACGAATACCAAGTCCTTATTGTGGCGGATAAATACCAGACAGGTTTTGATCAGCCGCTTCTTCATACTATGTATGTGGATAAACGATTATCGGGAATACAAGCGGTCCAGACATTATCACGTCTCAACCGGACCTGTGCAGGAAAAGAGAATACTTTTGTGCTTGATTTTGTAAATGATACGGAGGAAATTCTTGAATCTTTTAAGCCTTACTATGAACAAACGGTTGTAGGTGAAAGAGCGGAGGCCAAACAGTTATATGAACTGCAGGCCCGTATGGATGGATACCATATATATTTTAATACTGAAGTGGAAGAATTTAGCAGAGTGTTCTACAAACCAAGAAAAAAGCAAAACCCTTCCGATCATGCAAAGATGAACGCCTGCATTGATCCCGCTGTAAGCAGATTCAAAGACTGCGAGGAGGAGCAGCAGGAAGAGTTTAGAAAAGTTCTTATTGCTTACCGGAACCTGTATGCTTTCCTTTCCCAGGTAATTCCTTTTCATGATACGGACCTGGAAAAACTCTATTCCTATACAAGATTTTTACTAACGAAGCTTCCAAAAAGAGGTAGTGGCCCTGTATATAGCTTTAATGATGAAGTGGAACTAAAGTACTATCGGATCGAAAAAATCAGTGAAGGGGCCATAGAATATGAATCCAGTGGTGAAGTATCCGGCCCGGTGGATGTAGGTACAGGTATAGAGCGTGGCGAGAAGATCGACCTTTCGCAGCTTATTGATATTATCAATGACCGGTTTGGGACTAACTTTAAACCGGCGGACCAACTGTTTTTTGACTCTATAACAGAAGACGCTATTAATGATCCGGAACTACAGCAAGCTGCTAAAGCAAATACGTTAGAAAACTTTGGTTATGTATTCAGGAAAACTCTTGAGGGATTGTTTATTGATCGCATGGAGCAAAACGAAGATATCACAGCAAAATTTATGAACGACAAAGAATTTCAAACACTGGTTGGAAAACACCTCATGAAACAGGTCTATGATCAGATACGCTCTGAAAATCCAGCTTAATAATTTTATGTATGAATGTAACATTCCAAAAAATCGGATCAAACCCTTCTTTGACTTCATTGAGATGCAGTAGTTAGAACTCAGGAATGTAGGGATCAGCCCTTCGACTTTGCTCGGGACAAGCTGTCAGGGGGCGGGGAAAAGCAGAGGCAGAAGCAACACACCCCGAAGACGAAGTCGCCACACGATGAACCAGTATAAACCCCTCTCAAGAGGGGATTACAACCTTTCCCAATTTTCTTCTTCATGTCTTTTTGGTATAAACCAACCAAGATTCGCCCTCAGAAGAATACCTATGAAGACTTGAATTCGTGTGTTTCGCCCCGCTAAGCGTGGTTTCGTGGCAAAAATCAACCGCTGGAAGCATGTCCGAAAACATTAAAAATTGACTAAAGAAATCTGTTCTGATAAACTTAGCTAAATACTAATTGGAAAGGACTGAAAAAAATATGACTAATAAATATAAGGTGGGCGGGGATGTTGATGCGTGGTGTACTAAATGTAAATTGGTGTTAGCCCATTCCATTATCGGCTTGCTTGATGAGTTACCTAAAAAAGTGAAATGTAATACCTGCGGCGGACGACACAATTACCGGTTAGAACCGGCTAAGAAGAGTGCCACGAAGACTAGAAAAACAAATAAGGAAGCAAAACTTAGAACATCAAATTTAGAAATCTATGAGTCGCATTTAAAGGGTTTTGATCTTTCCAAGGCGACAAGTTATAAAATGGAAGGCAGTTTTTCTCAGGATGAAGTTATAGATCATCCCTTTTTTGGAACGGGGATTGTTGTATCCATAGTTAATGATAAAAAAATAGAAATTATATTTAAAGAAGGCCCCAAACTTCTGGTCCAAAACTATTGAGCCCCTGTCTATCGACATAAGGTTGTCGATCTTCCTGACAAAAATTTTTCAAAGAAATATTCTTTTTTTAGTCTCGTCTTCTCAAGTTTCAATATCTCGTAACTATATTGTGTCATCACATTATGTGAGAATCCGGGTACTTTCGGATTTTTTTGGATTTCTTTAATTTCTTAAAAAGCGAATATTCCTCTTCAGCCTCTTTTTTTCGCCCCAACTTTTCATATACAAACCCAAGGCTATAATGGGGATCCGGAAAGTCCGGGTCTAATTCGATAGCTTTTTTATGCACTTTAATGGCCTTTTCATGCATATTTTTTAATGTGTACATCCCGCCAAGGGCATAGTACGCAAAGGCATTTTTCGGCTCACTTTTTATGGCCTTTTTATAAGCGGATATAGCCAGATCATATTGTTGTTCTTTTGTAAATTTAATGCCATCTTTTATATATTCTGAAGCTGTCTTTTCCTGATCATTACATGATAATAAAAAGCATAACAGAATGAAAAAATATGGTTTTATTAAAGAACTCATATTCCTACTTTCTGGTTTTTCTGACCTTTGAAAAAAGCGGTCCCTGTCCCCTTTTCCGTTTTTTGAAATGAGACAATAAAATCTCTGCATCATGAAAAGAAAGGGTTAAAAAAGAGAACCTGTCCAGTATCTGAATGTCCCGGACATTCCCACTTTTTACCCCGCATTTATCCCTAATAAAATCTATCAGCTTTTTACGGGTCAATCCGTCATTTTTTCCCTGTTTCATAAAAAGGCGTGTTTTTCCTTTTTTGTCAACAACGGCATCCGCTATTTCCGTATAACTCCTTTCATCCAACACATCCTGAAAGGAATATTGAAGGAGGGCCGCCACCATGTTCTCCGGTTTAATATCCTGTAAAAGCTCTTTGGACATTTCCAGGAATTCAGTCCTGAGGTCTTTTTTTACAATTCCCTCGAGGTCTGTTCTAATCCTTGTTTTTTTGGTTTTAATAACGTCTTTGACCTTGGGTAATTTTGCTTTACGGATGTCCGTTTTAGCCCCTCTTTGTATAAATTGTAGTTTCCTATATTCTTCCGGTGTTATAAAGGTAATCGCATTTCCCTCTTTTCCAGCTCTACCCGTTCGGCCTATTCTGTGAATATACGACTCCGGGTCCTGGGGAAGAGAAAAATTGATGACATGGGTAAGGTCTTGCACGTCTAATCCCCTTGCGGCCACGTCTGTTGCCACCAGAATATTAATAAGACGTTTTTTGAACTTGTTCAATATCTTTTCCCTCTGTCCCTGAGACAGATCTCCATGCAAAGCGTCCGCGTCATAACCGCGTTCTCCCAGATGGTTGGCTATCGTATCGGTGTCAATTTTCGTCCTGCAAAAGACAAGGCCATAAAACTCTTCTTCAATGTCTATAATTCTGCATAGGGCCTCGAATTTATCCGAGGGAGAAACTTCAAAGTAGATCTGGTCCGTTTGCCTTATGGTAAGCTGACCCTTGCTCACCTTGAAGACATCATGATCCCCCATATATTTTTTAGAGATTTGCCTTATCTCGTGGGGCATAGTGGCTGAAAAGAGAAGGGTCCGCCTATCGGGCCCTGCGCTTTTCATGATTTCTGTCACATCTTCCAGAAATCCCATATTGAGCATTTCGTCAGCTTCATCCAAAACCAGAAAAGATATCTTACCGAGCTTCAAAGTGCGTCGCCGCAAATGGTCCAATATCCTGCCCGGAGTTCCCACAACGATATCGACCCCTTTTTTCAAACTTCTTA
>DASCNB010000091.1:0-6198 GCA_036011265.1 Nitrospinota bacterium
AATATAAAAATGCTTACTGATGGAGGGGAAAATGCCGAAGCTTATTTATCATTTAATGAAAAGAAACTAATCTACCAGGCTACAACCAGCGATTTGAAATGCGATCAGATATTCACAATGAACCTTAACGGAAAAGGTAAAAAAATGGTTTCCACTGGAAAGGGGAAAACAACTTGCGCTTACTTTTTGCCTGGTGATGCGAAAATCCTTTACGCATCCACTCATGTTGTCGACAGCAACTGTCCTCCGCCTCCCGACAGGTCAAAAGGTTATGTCTGGAAACTTTATAACTCTTTTGATATCTTCCTGGCTAATGCGGACGGCTCAAACCTGAAACGTTTAACCGATGCACCCGGGTATGACGCGGAGGCCACAGTCTCTCCGACAGGGGACAAAATAGTTTTTACATCGATGCGAGACAATGATCCGGAAATATATACCATGAACCTGGACGGCAGTAATCAAAGGCGTTTAACATTTTTAAAAGGCTACGACGGTGGCGCCTTTTTCTCTTTTGACGGTTCAAAAATTGTTTTCAGGTCAAGCAGGCCCAAAACAGAAAAAGAATTAAAAGATTATGATGATCTGGTAAAAAATAGTTTATTTAGACCTACAGCTTTAGAAATTTACTTCATGGACGCGGATGGGAAAAATATAAAGCAGGTCACTGATTTTGGCAGGGCAAGTTTCGCTCCGTTTTTTCACCCTGATGGTAAAAGGATCATCTTCTCTTCAAATGTGAAGAGCAAAAAAGGAAGAAACTTTGATCTTTATATTATTAATATTGACGGTACCGGGCTGGAGCAGATCACATTCAATGAATCGTTTGACGGATTTCCAATGTTTACGCGCGATGGCAGACACCTGGTATTCGCTTCAAACAGGTTCAATAATAAAAAGAGAGAAACAAATGTTTTTACTGCAGAATGGGTGGAGTAAAAATAGTTTTTAATTTGTGTCAAGGGGCAAGGATGATGGGTCAGATATTGCTCCTTCTTGACCTTCATTCCCTGACCCTTGACTCATAACAAAAGATAGAAAACAGTGAAAAAATCTAAGATAAATAGGATTGACAAGAAACTTCTCCTGCATTTTCTGTTTATCCTTATCATAGCTTCTCTCGTTTTGATAAATTCTGTCCATGCCTCCCCAAAAAGAATCAAATTTATCAAAGAATACACTGGAAATTTTATAACCACTGTTAAGGGAACCAACCTGGGCCAGCCTCCATACATTAGTGTCATCCGTTCAAAAGATGGAGTTACCTATTTGTTTAACAAATTCAGAAAAATTAGGAACCTTACAACTCATAACAAAGCACTGCGTCTTGAACGGGAATTACTCAGAAATGATTTCTCATCAAGAATGGTTATTGCAGTTCTTTCTCATCCAACTGATAACTATAAAATAGATAAAGTACAAATGCTTGAGCATGAGAGCGAAGAAAAGATTGAAGTGAAAGCATTTTATTTTCATAACGAGAGGGACTATCCTATCCCTCCTTTTAAATCAATACATTATAAATTTTTCGTGGTTAAACAGAGTACTTTGCCCGTAATTTTAGATTCAGAGCATATTAAGAAAAAAATCAAAAAACCCAGCAAAAAAAGTTTCAAAACTATATATGGCACGCTTCAAAATTGGGAAGATCAGGGGAAACAGCTAGCATTAATAAATAAAAGAAAAAGAAAAAAAAGAGTTTATTATATCAAAGGTTCTTTGCAGGAGGATCTGAAGCAGTACGTAGGAAAATTCATGGCATTAAGGGGAGAAGTCATTAAGGATTCAGAATCTGTTTACGAAGCCGATTTGATGGTCAAAAAGATAATCAAGATATATTAATTGAATTAACCTTGACACTCAATTTATCGATAGATATACTTTTAAACTTTTTAAAAAATATTGCCAATTATTTTAGGGCGGGTAGCTCAGATGGGAGAGCGGCGGCCTTACAAGCCGTAGGTCACAGGTTCGATCCCTGTTCCGCCCACCAACCATCCTTTTAGAGAAACTATCCCTCATATCCCACTTTAAACTTAAGACACTTCCCTTCTTTATGAAACAGTATACAAGTTATAATTTAAGAAAATATTAATTAAGCAGTCATTGGTTTGCTCGCTAAACACTTTCATGCCCTTTCTTTATTTTCTCGATAGTTGACATCCCTACTTTGCTTTCACATGTTGGATTCCCCCAGTAATAATTGTAAAATCAATTTAAACTCTATGTTTTTTAAATTTTATTTATTTGCAATTCTCTCGCTTTTTATTTTTTTTATAAGCGTTTCCGCGTCATTCTGGCCTGATGATCAGGATGGCGTAAACTACTTGCTCGGAATTGAACAATACGATCTGATATTTCACCAACCCCACTTCCCGGGATACCCGGCTTATATTGCAGCGGGAAAACTTATCGCCTCTATTTTAGGCTCACCTGAAAGGGCATGCGTATTTCTTTCAGTTTTTTCAGGAACTATCTGCTTGTGGCTTATATCTGTTATGCTGCGGCAAACCAAGAACCCTCAGACAGCTCTGCTTTGTATTACCGCAATAGCTGTTAATCCTGTTTTTTTTGAATTCTCCCATAAAATATTTACTGAAATGCCGGCTTTAGCTTTGCTGATTTTAGCAACAGTATTACTTGGAAATCCTGACAAAGCATCAGGCATTAGATGGTTTTTATCTGTGGCAGTTATCGGCTTAATGTTAGGAATACGGCTTTCATGGTGGCCCTTTGCTATGTTTTATTTTGTCAAAGGCATTCGTTCCGGAAAAGGTTTATCCGTTTCCGGAGGTTTATTGTTTGGTATCTTTTTCTGGTTTCTCCCTCAAGCCGTTATAGTGGGCCCCAAAGAACTCTTTTTTACTGGAATATCCTTCACCTATGGGCACTTTGATAAATGGGGCGGAGCAATAGGCAGTGACCTGGAAGCAAACAACCGGTTTTTGTTATTTGCTATCCGCGCGGGAGAAGCTTTTGGCTGGATCGGCTCTGGAATACTTTTGACCCGTTTGCCATGGATAGTTTTTACACTTACGGGAATATTTATATTCCTGCGAAACAGGAATTTCATTGACGCGCAAATAAAGACATTTTTTACAGCTGTTTTATTTTATATGGTTTGGGTTGTCATAGGTCAAAACCCGGAAAAAGTAAGACATCTATTGCCTCTTATTCCGGTTTTTGTCCTCGCTCTTTCTCCATTTATTGAAAAATATCAAAAAACAGCAGCTACAACTATACTTATTTTTTCTCTCACGCTACCCCTCAATTATGCTTATCGCGTCCAAAACAATCCTCCGACTGTCCAACTTCTAAAATGGGCTGACTCTTTACCTTTATCTGATGTCGAATTTTATTGCGGCAATTCAGAGCGATTATTCGACAGGTATCCTTCAAAACAACGGATAAAAAATGTGCCAAGTATAGACCATCTTCAGTTCGTGACAAAATCTTCATGGCCGAAGCCTGCCGAAAGATATGTTTGTGATGATATTCCAGGTTTTATGACCACTGAAAAACCAATTGTAGTTTTGAGCGCGAGAAAAGGAGATCCTGTGGATCGTGCTTTAAAGCTGTATAAAAAACCATAGTAATTTGAATTATAAAATAGTATATTAAAATCAAGAAATATTTCTATACCAAAAAATGCTCAAAGAAAAGCAGCTTTTAAAAAATTATCTTTCCGAAAAGAACCTTCGTGGTTCATCCAAGAGAAACACAATACTTAAAATATTTCTAGAAGAAGAGGGACATATCACAGCTGAGGAGCTTTATCAAAAGGTTAGCAAAGAAGATTCCTCAATCGGGATTGCGACCGTATATAGGACCCTAAAACTTTTTCGTGAAGCCGGTCTTGCAAGAATGAGCCGCTTTGAAAAAGGCGAGGCACAATACGAACACAACTACCTGCATAGCCATCATGATCATCTCATTTGCATGAAATGCGGAAAGATTATTGAGTTTAAAAACCCTGACATAGAAGAGAATCAGGAGAAGATAGCCAGGAAACATAAGTTTAAGATCACATCCCATCGGCTCGAACTATACGGCACCTGCTCTAAATGCTCTTCCAAATAAACCCGGCAACTCAGCTTCAACAAATCGCGAGTGCATTATGAAGTTTTTTAGAACGCGCTTCCTGAGTCAAATGCGAAATATTTATTTTCATCCCACAATTGATAAATCAATGCAATATTATAAAGCGTGTTTTTGTACAGTTTTTACTTTCTTCCTGTTATGTTTGATCCCAACTTCTTCGGCTGAAGAAAATGTTGGCGATATAATCATCTTATTCGACCAGTCTGCATCCATGAAAGAATACGATCCTAAATCAATATCCAAAGCATGGCTGATAACTTTTATGAAAACATTTAATAAACCATATAACGTGCTTCTTGTTGGTTTTGACGAGAGGATTCATCAGCACACAAAAGTTAGCATGAAAAATAAAAAAGATTTTCAGACCCTCAGGGATAAAATCAAGAGGATAGAAGCACATGGCCTGACAACAGATATGGAAGCCCCCTTTCGTTATCTGCTTGAGCGCGATGAAAATCACCCTATAGCATTTGTTGTGATTGTATCAGACGGTGAACAGGAGATATGGGATGAAAAAAGATGGTACTTGAGCAAGAGAATACGTACTGATAATCGGTATGAAGAATTAAACAAACAATACCGTTCTTTAAAAGCGCAAGGGGTTACCTTCAAAGAAATATATAACCAACTCAAAACTCTTTACCATGCCAGGAATCTAAATTTGATCAATGAAAGGCTTGCTAAACTTAAGGAAAAGATCGGGAGGAAATTAGTTTTCCTGGATATTTCCGGCGATTTCAAGTTTTTCGAGAAATGGGCTGAAGCCATGGACGCTCAGTATATTCTGGCTAATGCCCGGGGTAAAGAAGATCCTGTTGAAGCTTTGCGGAGCGCAATTATTGTCTTACAAGAAAGGGCTAGTGATGTGCTACAGGAACAGTTGCCATCAGATTACAAAGAACGGGTGGAACCTATTCCTGAACCACAAGAAGAAGCTGAGATTTCTCTATCTGGGCCTTCTCCCGAACCAGAACTCCCTGCCGAACCTCCAGCCGTATCCGATAAAGAATTGCCACCTTTAAAGTCAGAAGTCAAAGAGACTGATAAAAAAGAACCCTTAAAAGAACAGTTGCCTCCAGACCACAAAGAGAGTATGGAGTCTATTCCTCAACCGCATGTCATTGAAGAACCTGCGCCTGTTGCTCCATCCGAGCCCGAACCCCCTCTAAAACCTTCAGCAGAGTCCTTCAAAGAATCAGCAGCTTTAAAGACAGACCTCAAAGAGACTGGTAAAAAAGACCTGCCAAAAAGATGGATGATTTTTCTGACATTATTCATATTATTGATTGTCGTCTTCTTCTCTGTTGTATTATTCCGCTACAGAAAAAAGGCCAACCCAACCCCGGAATAACTTGAAGAAACATAAGCGTTTTCTAACAGAGCAAATTATAAAGATTCTTCGAGAAAGCGAAGTAAAAGTCGCTATGGGAGACCATGTCTGTAGAAAACTGTGAATGACAAAACAGATGTACTATCGTTGGCGTAAAGAGCATGGAGGAATGAAAGTCAAACAGGAAAAACGACTTAAGGAATAAGAAGTGGAGAATAGCCGATTAATAAATGTGAAAATCGCGAAAAAAATGGGAATACATGCTTACTCAATAACCAATTTTATTGCTTCTAAAAAATCTTCAACATCTTTTGTTCCGGTATTTAAAATCTCATACACAATATTGTAATCCAAATCTTCATAATCATGAGCAACTATATTTCTGAAACCGGTCATTTTTACCATTTTTTCTGTTAACTCGCCCGAAATCATGTTTTCTTCGTTTAATATATGAAATGTTTCGCTAAAAGTTGACGGTTTCCGAAACCCTTTATAGGACACTACCGCTTCAGCAAGATCAATAGCCGCCTGTGCGGCAAGGTATAGATATCTTTCAGCGGCGCCTCTTAAAGTCAAATCAGACTCTATTTCTTTTTGTGAATACTTCTTATATTTCTCTACTATTTTTAGATATTTTTTAACGGAACTTATTTTGTTTTCAATAACTTTTAAATCAGTCATCAGGAGGGTCAAGCTTTAGTTAATTTATGTCTTACAAGAGATTCGTGAAAGTCAAAATATTCAGTAAGAATTTTGGGTTCGATTAA
>DASCNB010000092.1:0-22321 GCA_036011265.1 Nitrospinota bacterium
TAAAGTCTTTAGCTTCTACTTTGATGTCCTCAAATTGACCAAGACCATATATAGCTTTGATGTCTTCATTGACTTTAGATGAGGAGTATTTTTCTCCTTTTTTCAATTTTATATAAAACATAATGGTATCTTTATCTACTCGCTTATTTCCACGAATCTCTACGCTTTTCACTATTTCCCCTTCAATCTGGCCATACGCTTCCGGTACGACCCACAAGAAACATAGGTGCGCTATAATGAAAGGAACTATTAAGCTGGGATTAAATCGCATCATTTATCATCTATCTAAAATTAAAGACCTCTACCGTCTTGCTGCAGAAAATTACTTTTTTATGTTTGCCCGCTAAACATTTTTAACGCAAATAATTTGGAACTTTATTTCATATCGTCATAATTTTGAAAAACTAAATGACTTTTACCTTTTAAAATAAGGGGTTATATGTTACCTGATTTTCTGGAGGACTGCAAAAAAATATTTTTAGAAGGCAAATTGGGGGATTAAGATAACATGACGAAATAATTAATGAAAATGTGTATTAGAGCATTCTCCGCATTTGTCTGTATGTACAGTTCATGCATGCAAAAAGCCTGGATCAACCTTTAACCGGAGAGACTCTTTATTAATCCAAGCTTTTCGATAAATATTAAGTGGTTGTCCTGAAGGCCAACTTCTATAACACCGCCCTCCTGGTATTTTCCCTTCAACATTTCATCAGAAAGAGGGTCTTCAAGATACTCTTGGATGGTTTGCCTAAGAGGTCTTGCGCCGAATGAAACATTGTAACCTTTTTGAGCCAGCCAATCTTTAGCCTCACGCGTTATTTCAATAGTTAATCCTTTTTCAATTAGTTGTTTGTTCAGTTCAGTTAAGTGAATATCTACTATACTCATGATATGCTTTTTTTCCAAATGTTTAAAAACAATTGACTGCGTTATCCTGCTTAAAAATTCAGGGCTAAAACTTTTCCTCAATTCTCCAGTAATAGTTTCTTTCATCTTTTCGTAAGATGTGGCAATGTCCTGTTTCTGAAATCCAAGCTTCGTTCCTTTCCCAACAGCTCGAGAACTAAGATTGGATGTCATAATTATTATAACATTTTTAAAATTTACTACTCGACCATAACTATCTGTTAGCCTGCCATCATCCAAAATTTGAAGCAACATGTTATAGATGTCAGGGTGGGCTTTTTCAAGTTCATCAAAAAGCACAACTGAATAAGGTCTTCTTCTTACTTTTTCTGTAAGCTGTCCCCCTTCATCGTGTCCGATATATCCGGGAGGCGCTCCTGTAAGACGCGAGATATTAAATTTTTCGCCATATTCGGACATGTCCAGCCGAATCAATGCATCTCTATCACCAAACATAAATTCAGCAAGAGCCATTGCTAATTCAGTTTTTCCCACACCGGTAGGCCCCAAGAATAAAAAGGAACCAATAGGTCTTTTAAAGTCCGATAGCCCTGCTCGTGACCGACGAATTGCTTTAGTAATGGCTTGGATCGCTTCTTCCTGACCAACAACTTTTTGAGACAATTCCTTTTCCATTTCTTTAAGGCGTTGAGATTCCTTTTTTTCAATTTTAGAAAGAGGAATCCCTGTCATGCTGGATACCACGTAAGAGATATCTTCTTCCGTAATGACCTGTTCCACTAATTTATTCTTAGCTTTCCATTTCTTTTTTGCTTCTTCAAGTACGATCTTTAATTTTTCTTCTTTATCTCGAAGTTCAACAGCCACCTCAAAATCCTGGCTCTCGATTTTAGCTTTCTTATTTCGAGCGATTTCATCCATTTTCCTCTGTATTTCACGAATTTCAGGGGGGTAAGTGACCTTTTTAAGCCGTGCCCTGGAGCAGGCTTCATCAATAACATCAATTGCTTTGTCAGGAAGGAATCGATCATTAATATAACGATCTGCAAACATCACAGTCTTATTGATGGCATAATCTGTTATTTTAGTATGATGGTGAAGTTCATATTCAGTCTTCAAACCTTTGATAATCTCTATGGTCTCTTTCACCGACGGTGGATTAACCATAATAGGTTGAAACCTTCTTTCCAAAGCTCCGTTTTTTTCAATATATTTTCTGTATTCCTCCAAAGTTGTCGCTCCCACGCATTGTATTTCTCCACGGGAGAGAGCAGGTTTTAACATGTTAGACGCATCCACTGATCCTTCAGCTGCCCCGGCTCCTACAAGCGTATGAAGCTCATCAATAAAAAGAATTATTTTATTATTATTTGTACTGATTTCTTTCATAATTCCTTTTAGGCGGGCTTCAAACTGACCACGATATTTGGTACCAGCAACTAACGCTCCCAGGTCAAGGGAAATAACTCTTTTATTATATAATGTCTCAGGAACCTCAATTTCTATAATTCTCTGGGCCAAACCTTCAACAATGGCAGTCTTGCCTACCCCCGGTTCACCTATAAGTACCGGGTTATTTTTAGTTCTCCGGCTTAATATCTGAATAACCCTTTCAATTTCTAAATTTCTCCCTATAACAGGATCCAGTTTTCCTTTCAAGGCCAAAGCGGTCAAATCTCTGCTGAATTCATCCAGAACAGGCGTTTTCTCTTCTTCCGGAACTGTAGATACCGGTTCTTTCAACATACTTAAAATATTTTCCCTTGTCTCCGCGTAATAAATTCCGAATCCCGTTAATATTTTTGATGCCTGCCCCTCTTTTTCTTTCACTAATCCCAAAAGTATATGTTCGGACCCAATATAATTGTGGCCCATGGCGCGAGCTTCTTCCACAGAGTATTCTAAAACCTTTTTTGCTCTTGAGGTAAAAGGAATGTCGCCGATATTTACAACGGACGAACTTTGAGGAAGGCTTTTTTCAACTTTCTCTCTCGCATTTTTAATATCAACTCCCATTTTATGAAGCACTTCAATAGCAATTCCGCCACCGTCTTTTAAAACACCAATGAGTATATGCTCTGTTCCAAGATATTCATGCCGAAAATGTTCTGCTTCCTCGCGTGCTAAAATAATGATTCGGCGCGCTCGTTCTGTAAATCTCTTAAACATTTTTTTCCTTCACCTCCTCAATAAAAATGGTCATAAAATTTTCCCGTCTTCCATGATTAATACCCTGTCCATATCACCAGATAACTTGCTATTATGAGTAACAACAACCAGAGTTTTATTTTTAGCTTGTTTTAGCTCTTTCAACAGATTGTGCACCTTTTCTCCTGTCTTTTGGTCCAGATTACCGGTGGGCTCATCAGCAAAGATAACCTCCGGATCATTTGCCAAGGCACGCGCAATTGCGACTCGCTGTTGTTCTCCACCTGATAGTTCTCCGGTTTTATGACTTTTCCTATCACCCAATTCCAAATCGTCCAAAATCGCATTTGCTTTTTCCGAGGCGTCTTTTTTTTTAATGCCTTGAATCAATAACGGCATCATCACATTTTCCTGTGCGGTAAATTCAGGTAGTAAATGATGAAACTGAAAGACAAAACCAATATTTTTATTTCTAAAATCAGCAAGTCTTCGATCATTCATTTCAAAAAGATTAGTATGATTAAAAAATATCGTACCGGTCGAAGGGCGGTCTAATGTCCCCATCAAATGGAGAAGCGTACTTTTTCCAACTCCCGATGGTCCCATGATCGCGACCATCTCTCCCTTCATTATACCAAAATTTAAATTTTTTAAAACCTTTAAAGTTTTTTTACCGGTTTTAAAAGATTTCTCAAGGTTCTGAACTGAAATCAGAACCTCATCACTCATATCTCAAAGCCTCTATAGGATCTAATTTGGACGCCCGCCACGCTGGATAGAGAGTCGCTAAAAAGCTGATAAGAATCGATGCACTGGCAATCATTATTGTGTCAAAATAATTAATTTTAGCGGGAAGTTTATCCAGATAATAGACATCACTTGGGAATATATCTATGGATAGTAATTTTTCAACGAATTCCACAATCTCATTAATATAAGGTACGACCGTAAAACCGCCTATCACTCCTAAAACGGTGCCGGAGAATCCAATAATTAATCCCTCTATACTGAATATTTTCAAAATGCTCCAGTTAGTTGATCCCATCGATTTCAAAATCGCTATGTCCCGGCTTTTTTCCATCACAACCATAATCAAAGTACTTATTATATTAAAGGCTGCTACTAAAATAATCAACGTAAGAATTATAAACATTGCTATTTTTTCCATTTTAAGAGCGGAAAAAAGATTTTTATTCATCCGCATCCAATCTCTCGTATAATAAGGAAGCCCCAACCGCTCCTGAAGTTTCTCAGCCGTTTCCCTGGCCATGTAAATATCATCAACCTTTACTTCAACACCGGTCACACTATCCCCCATTTTAAAAAATTTCTGCCCGGACTTTATAGAGATGAAAGCAAGACTGGAATCATACTCATACATGCCTGAATCGAAAATACCTACCACTCTAAATTTTTTTACTCGCGGCGTCATGCCGACAGGCGTCATTTTCCCCAGAGGGGATATAACATTAATCACACTGTCAAGGGAAACACGCAGGTGTTCGGCCAATTCCTTGCCCACTATAATCCCATCCCGCTTGATTTGCCCTGTTTCCGGCGTCTTTTTTGGAATAACAGAATCTGTTGATTCCAGAAACTCTACTTTACCATCTATGAGATTTTTTTCAATATCAGTGACTGTTTGTTCCAGTTTTGGGTCAATGCCCCTTATTACAACGCCTGAAACATGGCCTTTGTAAGACAACATGACCTGGCTAATGATGAACGGCGCGGCTCCCAAAACATGCTCTTCTCTTTTAATTTTCTCAATGAGAGCAGGGTAATCCCGGATGCCGTCTTTGCTGTAACTGTTTACTAAAACATGAGAATAAGTTCCTAATATCTTATCTCTGAGGTTATCTCCAAAACCGCTCATCACTGCGAGGACAATAATAAGGGCCATCACCCCTAAAGTAATCCCGCCGATGGATATAAACGTGATGAGAGAGATAAAAGTCTGCTTTCTTTTTGCTTTTAGATACCGAAGTCCGACAAAAAACTCAAAAGACATTTGAAAAAGACCTCTCAAGAAGAGAAGTAAAAGTATAAATCATAAATTAAGGAAGGTCAAAAAAAAGTCAAGCACCGATTATGAACTACAAAGTCACGAAGAACTCAAGGACATTGATTTAGTGGCTTCATAGTGACATTGACCCTTTAGATATGCTATGAGTTCTAATCACATTAGACAGATAGATACCTTACTTCTACAAGATCAACATACGCAATAACACCAATAATACTATTACTATGTGAAAGCTTGTTTTTTTTAGGCGCAGTTAGTTCTTGTTTATACAGCGCCTTATGCAAAGCTGGACAAGTTTTTTTTGTCTGCTCACTGGAGCAGAAGTCCCATTCGTTTGCGGAACCTCTCCGCTTTATGGATTTGTCGGGATAAACTTCCCTGAGAATTTTCATGTATTTTCGTAACTGCTTCATGTAATTATTCTCATCTGTTTCTTTTTTTCCGGTTTTGAAATCCAATACTGTTACAGATTCTTTATCAATAATTACCCTGTCCATTCTCAACAGGTTTCCCCTGTCGTCCGTAAATTCCTGCTCATTTTTTATTGTTCTACCAGTAGCCGGTAAAAAATACTTTTTTACTTCCGTGTTCAAAAGGAATTTCACAATTATTTCTACTATCTCTTCGGAAGAATGACTATCTCCCAATTCATGTATTACTTTTTCAACTATCCGTTTAATTTCTTTTTCAAGTTCTTTTTCGCTCCTATAAGATGGAAATTCTATATAAGACAAAACCCTATGTATAAATTCTCCTCTTTTTTTCTCATCAATATGAATTATATCTCCGGTATGAATATGGTATTTTGGCATTCTGCTGTGGTGGTATGTGAAAATCCGGCTTTCCGACTTTTCCGGTTTTTGCGATACCAAACCGGGTTTGGATGAGGGTTGAAATTCGTCAACAGGCAGAAGTTCAAAAGGAAACTTGTCTCTAGCACCTTTTACACCTATTACGTACATCTCATTTTTCGCGCGGGTAAAGCTCACGTACAGGCTGTTTAACCTGTTTACTCTTTCCCTGATTTTGTTTTCAGCATAATCAAGCGCTAAATCAGGATTGTTTTCAGCAATTTTTTTGGTAAGTTTCACAAGTTTCGCATTCTTATCTCTTTCGCTAAAAACATTATAACCTGCAGGCCTGTCAAGCTTTTCACCATACAACAAATTAATAACAACTGGAAAACCGAGTCCTTTGGCTTTGTGTATCGTCATGACCTTTACAGCATTAAGTCCTTCCGGTACATTAATATTCCACTCGCTTTCCTGCCCAGGTTTTCCGGCAAAATTGAGAAAATCTTTTATATTGTTATTTCCCCTGTCTTCAAAATCTTTTATTACCTCAAGTATTTTTATAAGAGAGGCTTCTTCATCTTTAAAAGTTTCAAAGACCATAAATATTCTTAAAACCTCGTTAACGAGATCGTAAAGAGGTAGATAACCGGAGGATTTGAAAAGACCTTCAAAAAAATCTCCCCATATTTGGGGGTATTCGTTTTGAAAGGATTTATACAAAGGAGAATTATTCCTGCTATTAAAGAAAAAGGAGTGGATTTTGCTGGAATCAATATCAAGTTTATCGGATTTTTTAAGGGCTTTAAAAAGAATCTCTCCAAGACAAAAAGTCGCGAAAGCCAAGTCGTCTAAAGGAGAACTTAGAAAATTCAGCAAAGATACGATTTCATTTGTAATTTTTCTTATCCTGACATCAAGGCTGCTGTATGGGACAAATGGTATATCCATTTCATTCAGCCAGGCAGAAACCCGAATTACGTTCTCATTCTTTGAAGTTAAAACTGCGATATCCCCATAACAATAGCCCCTTTTTACCACTTCATGAATAATCATCCGTATTTTTTCTTTTTCATCATGATTATCGCTTTTATCAATCATGCACACTTCCATATACCCGGTGTCTGTACCCCAGTCTTTTACTTCCTGGTTGTAGTTCGTAAGACCGCTTTTTTGCGCCGCTTCGGAGTAGTCGGATTTTAATAGTTTTTCTTTAAAGACCTTTTCATTAAAATCGAGTATTTTTTTACGGCTTCTGAAATTGCGAGTAAGTTCTTTCACTAAATGACCGGACGAAAGGAAAGGAGATTTTGTTTCAAATTCCTTCATAATTCTGTAATCTGCCTCTCTGAACCCGTAAATGGACTGCTTGGTATCGCCAACGACAAAGAGACTTCCCCCTTCCGACAAAGAATTATCTATAAGAGGATAAAGGTTCGCCCATTGGAGAGGAGAGGTATCCTGAAACTCATCAATTAAATAATGGAAAACTGTTTCTCCAATTCTAAAATAAACATCCGGAACTATTTGAGAGTCCATATAATTGGACAGCATCTTATTTATATCCTCTATAAATATTTTTCCTTCCTGTCTTTTTATTTTTTCCAGCGTTTCTTTGAAAGCGGAGTAAAATTTTAAGTACGGGTTACAATAAGAAAGGGCATGATACCTCGTGTAAAGAGATATAATCTCTTTGAGCTTTTGCCATTCAAGGTCAATTGCCTCAAGCGACTTAATGCCGTTAAAATCTTTTTTGCCCGGTTTTTTAACAGGCGGGCTTTTGAATCCTTTTCCTATTAAGTCGGGAAATTGCTTCTTTTTCACGCTTTCTAAAATCGCATTGTAACTACTGCCCATACTCCTTTCAAGATGAGACTCATTAATCAAACTTTCTATCCTTTCAACCTGCCTGGTAATTGAGTTTTTTACTTCTTTCATGCTCTTTGAATAATCTACAATATTTATATTGCTTCCGGTAGAAGAGAGTTTCCTGTAAATATTTTTCACTTCATCAGTTACGGTTTTTGTGGGTTCCCATATATACGTGGAACTTTTGCTTTTACTTTCCATCACAAGTCTGACAATATCTTTCAGTAGTTCGCCTTCGCTTGAGTTGGTCTTTACCCTTCTGAGAAAAAGGTTAAACGCGTATTCCATAACGCTATCATTATCCAAAAGAATGTCGAAATCAGGGTTATAACCGAAATCAATAGCAGAAGATTTAAAAACCGTTGTCATAAAACTGTCCAGAGTTTTGACCTGAAAATCCGAGTAGTTATCGAGTATAGAGTCAATGTTGCGGCCTGCTTTTTCTTTTAGCTCGTTCCGGTTTAGAGATATTATTTCCGCAAGTTCATCCGTTTTATCCGGCTCCTCCAGGTAAACCCCCTTAAGCCACCGGAGGATTCTTTCTTTCATTTCTTTTGCAGCGTTGTTGGAAAAAGTAACCGCAAGGATATTCCGGAGGCCGCCGTGGGGAATTTGGTCCGACAATAGAAACTGAACATATCTCTTTGTGAGAGTATGAGTCTTGCCGGAACCTGCGGACGCTTTTAAGACGACAAAATGGGGGAAACAATTATCTTTATCTTTTTCAAGAACAGAGTTAGACATTTACAGTATTTTAATGGTTTGCAATTTAAACAGTTCCTTTGTATTATAACAAAAATGTTTAGAGGAATCAGGATCAGGTTTTAAGAACTAAGGGTCACGCAGGGGCCATGTTTTTTTAACCCTTGTTTCTTGACACTTGCCCCATGACCCTGTCGTCATTATTTAGGCTCAAAGTTATTTTAATGGTATCCTTTTTCTTTACTAATTAATTTTTTTTTATTCGTGCTCTTATGGTCCAAATTCTTGATTTTGAAGAACCGATATTTAATTTAGAACAAAAAATTGATGAATTAACCGGCATGTCTAAGGGGGGACAGGTTAACATAACGGATGAGATTCGGCGTTTGGAAAAAAAAGTCTTCAGGATGCAAAAAGACATCTTTTCCCGGCTTACCCCCTGGCAAAAAACGCAATTAGCCCGTCACCCGTATCGACCTTATACGCTTGACTACATAAAGCATATGATCACCGATTTTACCGAGCTTCACGGCGACCGGTATTTTGCTGACGGCCACTCTGTGGTGGGAGGACCGGCAAAATTCGAAGAAAAGCCTATTATGATTATCGGCCATCAAAAAGGACGGGATACTAAAGAAAAAGTTTTTAGAAATTTCGGTATGTCACAACCTGAAGGATATCGAAAAGCGCTCAGGTTAATGAAAACAGCGGATAAATTTAACATTCCTATTATAACTCTTCTTGATACTCCGGGCGCTTATCCGGGCATTGAGGCGGAGGAACGAGGCCAAGCAGAAGCCATTGCCAGAAATCTAAAGGAGATGAGTGATCTCTCTGTTCCTGTTATTGCTGTAATAACAGGCGAAGGGGGCAGTGGAGGCGCTTTGGCGCTGGGCATTGGAAACAGGATATTAATGCTGGAACATTCTATTTACTCTGTTATCTCACCGGAAGGGTGTGCCGCTATTCTCTGGAAAGACCCTGAAAAATCACAAGATGCTGCTCACGCATTGAATTTAACCTCCGCTGATTTACTTAGATTAGAAGTTATTGATGAAATTGTAAAAGAACCTCCTGGTGGCGCTCACCGAGATCATAAGCTCATGGCGTCTATTTTAAGACGTGTTTTACGTCGACATTTAAAAGAATTGGAACAAAAAACACCGGATGAACTCATTAAAGACCGTCACGAAAAATTTCAGAACATGGGAAGTTTTACTGAAGCATAAAGGTCAAACGTGATTTGCTAAGCTAAGCTCAGCTTTGCCACTAAGTCACATTGAATTTATTAAACCACGAAGAACACGAAGAAATTGTAACTACTGGGCAATACCAAAAACTCACTTCATCTCTTTTATTTCTCCTTAATAAAGGGTAATAAGGGGGTTGTTGTCCCCAACTCCTTTAGCTGTCATTCTCTATACCCCAACCTGTCATTCCCACATGATTTTAGCGGGAATCCAGTAAAAAAACGAGCCTATGGATGTTCGACAAAAATATTCGGGCATAACAAAACTTGAATGTTCTTGAACAAAAAATTGAGAATTGTTACAGTAACACCATGTCTGCGCCTTCAAAAGTAATCGAATTGGTCGAACGAGTCGATATGCAATTAAACGGTTCAAGGTTAGCAAGCGATGAAGATTGAACCATGAAGCTGATATTTACCCGGCAACCACTTTTTTTAGACAAGGCAATGGTTTATGATTTCTCAAATTGTGCCATAAGTCCCAATCCTGTTGCAGGTTCATCCAAAATTTGGCGCCAGTTCCCAAAGCCTCTCCAAAGGCTATCGCAGATGCAGCGGTCACGCCCCTACGCCCATTTATGATTTCATTAAGCTTTGCATAAGGCCATTTTAAATGATGGGCCAATTCTGACTGGGTTATTCCCAAAGGTTCCAAAAATTCTTTCAATAGCATTTCTCCCGGATGGGTCGGTGGACGGTTTTTAGGCAACTTTATTGAATCATGATAGTCAGTAGTCATTTCTGATACCTATCTTTATAAACGGTCAAAAGATTGTATAGCCCTTACAGGGATTGAAACGTTGTTGAACTTTATATCCAGGGCGTTGCCCTAGGCTATTATATGTCAGCCTTACAGGCTTTTCAATTTATCTGCTTAACGGCCGGTAGTATCATTTGATTGGTTTTTGAGCGGGTTTCACCAACAGAAGAGACACGGATAGCGGGTTTATCGATGACAGGGCATTTGTTTTCACATATTCCGCAACCTATACAAAGGTCCGGGTCCAGGTAAGGCCGTTTAATCTTTTTTACTTTCCCCTCTCTTGTTACGACTTCTTCTGTCCGAAACCAGATAGCTTTTGGAGACGTTGGGCATACTTCTTCACAAACAATACATGTTCTGTTCATAGCCCAAGGCAGGCAACGTCCTCTATCAAAAAAAGCTGTTCCAATTTTTATCGGTTTTTTATAGGGCTTTTTCCCTATCTTTTCCTCGACAGATATATCACGGATAGCCCCTGTGGGACATACCTGACCGCATAAAACACAATTGTATTCACAGTATCCGATTTTGTTTATCAGGATCGGGTCCCAGATTCCTTCAAAACCACCTTCAAGCAGAGCGGGTTGTAATACATTGGTCGGGCAAACTCGCATGCACTCGGAACATTTTATACAACGTCGAAGAAAATCTTTTTCCTTAAGGGCTCCGGGTGGTCGTATAACATCAGCTAACGCTTTGTTTTCTCCGGTAAGAGAAGACTTCATCATTGGGAATAATACAAACGCGGCAACACCAGTTTCCAATAGACGGCGGCGACTGATATCAAACGGTTGATGGATAGAACTTCGCGTCTCAGGAAGACCGTAATGAAGAGCATCTTCAGGACAAGATGCGATACAGTTCATGCAAATATGACATTCATTAGCCCTGAGATTGGAATGGGGATCGCACCCGCCCTGGCAATGTAGCAGGCATTTTTTACAGTCTGTACATTTCTCTACATCGCGCCTGATCCGCATGATGGAACCAAAAGACATAATCCCTAACAGAGCGCCAAGCGGACATAGTACTCTACACCAGAATCGGGTTATAAAGCGGTTCGCAAAGAGAACAGCTAAAAACAGCACCGTAATCAGCATCCCACCATGAAAGACAGGCTGTTTCAAGTAAATAAGTCCCCCCCAGTTATAGAGAGCGGGAAAACCGGAAACAGAAAAAGTCCTTGATAGAAACGCAATCGGGTCAAGGAGGCCGATTTGCAGTGAGCCGGAAGCAGCAAGAACGGCAAAAACAACAAGGATATAATATTTGAAACGAAACATTTTACGATATTCGTTTTCTTCATTATTTTCCGATATTTTTTTCTTATTCAAAAAAAAGCTGATCCATTGATTTAGAATCCCGAGAGGACAAATCCAAGAGCAGAAAAAACGGCCGAGAAATAAGGTTGGGATGATTATTAATAAAGACAGGACCAGCCCTTTATAAATAGTCCCACTGGTAAAGAAGGAAAAGATAGAAACGAGTGGATTGATTTCAAGAAACAAAGAAACTTCATACCCCTTCAGGTTTCTGAAGTCGGTAATGACCAGCAAAAATACAAAAAGCGCGAAAAAGAAAGCCGCGTAAATTCTTCTTAAATTTTGCAAGCTCATAAAATCAATTTGACAAAGATGTTCATTGATTAAATATGATTAAAAAATCATAAAGCGGTGTGGCTCCGCAACCACAATTCGGTATGGAAAACCGAATTGGACGATTTCCGAAGGAAAGTCGCCCGAAGGGTTGAGGCCAAGGATGACCGAAAATCAAATGAGCTTCCGCTCCGGTGGACAAACAAAAAAACTTGTCCAGCTTTGCATAAGGCGCTGTATAAATAAGAACTAACTGCGCCTAAAAAAACAAACCTTTTACAGATTAATATTATACTTTTATTTCTTCAACATGGATTGAGCGCCAGTCGGATATTCCCAGGCCACGTTTTTCAGCAAGCTCGATATATGGGACATCGTCCTTTTTTAAATCAAGAAATTGTAAAGAGTATGAATCAATAGCTACTTCATCGAGTCCCGCTATGATTGTATTTTCTATAGAGACGTCAGACAGGTTTCCCCCTGTTGGCCCATTTTTCTTTAAAACTCTCGTGGCATCCATAACAGTTAAAGTAGGACGAACTGCCTGGGCAAGGTCCACAATTGAGGTATTAATGGCCTGGTGCAATTGGTTGCGTTGTCCCCCCAGCACTCCGTACCAGTTTTTCATTGCAAGAGTACATTTGCTTAATGAATGGTTTTTGACTATGGGAACATTAATTACTTTATCGGCTTCGTGGTAAAATTTCGAAACAGGCCATATTTTAAGTAATTCCCCCTTCATATCAGTAGACACAAAATCGCTTTCACTGGTGAAAAGAATTTTTCCTCCCGATTGTAGCACCGCATTTTCAATACCTGATCTGGCAAAGCATCGGTACGAATCATTAACAGACACATCTGTAACCAGGATTTCAGAGGCTTTTGCTTCCCTGCATAATTTAACGACAGCGGACACCAATTCCGGGTTAGTGTTTGCCGCTTGTTCCGGCTGACGATCCCAACCGACATTTGGCTTTATCAGGACTTTATCTCCCGGTTGAATAAACTTTGTGATTCCTCCAAGTTTTTCCAATGACGCCCGCAGCATCTTTCCTATATCTGTTCCTCTCGCAACAGTCATTTTCGCATATATGTTAGAAACAGGAACTCGAAAATCTTTAAATTCATAAACTTTGCCTTTGGTTTTCCGAACCGGTTCTTTACTATAAAACAGATAGCCCCATGCGCCAGCACTTAGCGCAACTCCGCAGGTTATAGCCGATTTTTTTATAAATTTTCTCCGGTCTAATACCGGCTCTTTTTTGTTGTATTTAGAGGTCATCTATAAACTTTTTCAAAACTTTGTCGCTTAAAGAACCATAAATGCCAAAGAGGTCTTTTTCTAAAGGGATCAAAAACCAGTCCCCTTCAAAGGGATCCAATATTTTATAATAATTTCGCTGTTTATATTGTATCATTTGGTATTCAAAACCCTCTTCTTTAAAAAAATCAATGTACTGTTTTGAAAGTTTCGTTATTTCATCATTATTGCCTTCAATCAGAAATGCCGAGAACCTTTTTCCATCAATTTCATATTTCTGTTCATATACATTATTAACAAAACTAAGCCCGTGATAACTTTCTTTAACAAATTTAATGGAGTTAACTCTTCTTCCATCCGGGGGAAATTTCTGAAATTGCGGTAATGAGTTTTGAAGATCGCCGAACTTTTTTTCAATTCCCCCGGCAAATTTAACAAGTGGAGCATTATCATTAAACGCGTTAATTTTTATGTAGTACTGCCCTTTAATAAAGTTTAATGTTTTTTGAGTAAGGAAGCCCCGAAAACCCACTTCGACAGGAGTCGCGTTTTCTCCAGATTCATCCATTAAGATACCAAAGGCATTTTTACTTTTTCCCATATCATATATATCTACCACGAATTCAGAATCATTCTGTTCAGAAGATTTCGATGAATAATCCGCCACGGCCAGCTTTTCAAATCCTAACGCCAGGAAATATTCCGCATGGCCATTAATATATTCATAAAGGTTCTCTCGGGTATATTGGCGGATTTGACCTACCCGCTGATAGGCATCATTTTTTTGGGGAAAATAGGAAGTAACTGATGAAGTGGAGAGCGTATCGGTTTGAAAGTTTAACAATCCCGGATCATAATTCTGACCGTTTAAATAAATAATTATACCGATTACCGGGAGTAAAGAAAGAAGGAGATAGCGATAACCCATTTTTCAATTGTCAATTGTCAATTATAATTTGTCAATCGAAAAATTCGTGGCTATTACAAAAATTTTAGTTGTATTTCTTAGATTTAAAGAACTGTTAAAATAGTTCAGGCTAATACGTCAGAGATACTGCCTTTTCCTACTTCTCCAGCAAACCGTGAGTCCTTAAGTTGTTGTTGTTTAAACTCGGCGACCTTTTTTTTGATTCTAATCGTTACTTCAGTATTTTCTCCTTTCCGCTGCTTTATAATGACTTGCTGCAACCTCGCTATAGCTGAAGATTTTTTGAGTTTATCCGGTGTAAAATCGGCTATTTTTCTTTGCGCTGATGGAGAACCTTTCTCCGGCTCAGTTATTAACTTTGCATCATTAACAACAATTAATTTGTCGTTTGCATCAACATTCGTTATTCTGATATCAGGCTTTGGCGGAGTAACACGCGCTCCGTTAATTATTGCAACCATTAAATAGCCCCCTCGCTATCAAATAATTATCCGTATAAGGTGTATCGGCAAAAAAAACGATAACTTTAATAAAAAAAATGTAAATTCTTAAAAATTTCTATTTTGTATTTCTGGTTTTGTGAAGTATGTAGTCAACACTATCCACCAGGGCCTGCCAACTGGCTTCAATAATATTTGAAGAAACCCCTACAGTACCCCATTTAGAATCATGATCTCCCGATTCAATCAAAACTCTGGTAAATGCCTCTGTTCCTTTTTTTTCGTCTAAGATGCGAACTTTAAAGTCATGTAAATTCAAATACTTAAGCTCGGGATAAAAACGAATTAGCGCTTTTCTCAATGCCTTGTCCAGCGCGTTAACAGGGCCATTTCCCTCTGCAGCCATAATTTCCATCTGCCCATCTACTACAATCTTGATAGTAGCCTCTGAAATAGTCGGCTCATCTTCCCTCCTCTTTTCGATAATGACTCTAAAGCCTTTTAAATCAAAGAATTTTTTCCTATTTCCCTTGGCATTTTTCATTAATAGTTCAAATGATCCTTCTGCTCCTTCAAATTGAAATCCATTGTTTTCGAGCTCTTTTAATTCTTTAAGAATTTGTTGCACAATAGGGTCTTTACTATCGAGATCAATTCCATATTCCTCAGCTTTATACAATATGTTGCTCTTCCCGGAAAGATCTGAAACTAATACTCTCTGGTGATTTCCTACCATTTCCGGTGCAATATGCTCATAAGCCTGTCTGTTTTTCTGGACGGCGTCTACATGGATTCCACCTTTATGGGCAAAAGCACTTTTACCCACGTATGGCTGGTGAATCCAATGTTTCATATTGGCCAGCTCATTTATAAAGCGAGACACTTCCCAGAGTTTTTTCATTTGTTCATCTGAGACACAGCCCATTTTTAATTTTAATTTAATATTAGGGATTATAGAGCAGAGATTAGCATTCCCACATCTTTCTCCATAACCGTTAATGGTTGCGTGTACCTGATCGGCTCCTAATTTAATAGCGGTGATTGAGTTGGCTACAGCTGTTTCACTATCATTATGCGCGTGGATGCCAATCGGAATTTGAACTTTTTGTGAAACTTTTTTCATAATCGGCTCAAGCTCGTAAGGCATGGTTCCGCCATTTGTATCACACAAAACAATCCAGTCGGCCTTTGCTTCCGCCGCTGCCAGGACAGCTTTGAGGGCATAATCCGGATTGTTTTTGAAACCATCGAAAAAATGTTCTGCGTCAAAAATAACTTCTTCAAAATTATTTTTTAAAAAAGAGACCGAATCGTGAATTAAATCCAGGTTTTCTTGCAGGCTGATTTTAAGAGCATCAGTAACATGAAGATTCCATATTTTTCCAAAAATAGTCACCACCTGAGTTTTAGATTCAAGCAATGATTTAATATTAGGGTCTTTTTCTACTTTGTTTCCGGCTTTTCGAGTGCTTCCAAAAGAAGTTATTCTGGAATTATCAAATTTTTCGTGCCTTACTTTTTGAAAAAAAGCCTGGTCTTTAGGGTTGGAACCGGGCCAGCCTCCCTCAATATAGTGAATCCCCAGATCATCCAGTTTGTGGGCTATTCTCAACTTATCTTCAAGGCTGAAATAGATATCTTCCGCCTGGGTCCCGTCTCTTAATGTAGTGTCATAAATCTTTATCTTTCGCATTTTTTTAGCATATCATACACAAGCAAGATGTAAAACGGCAAATATTCAAACCATCGGATCAATAAAATTGCTTGATTCAATTGATGATATATAAAATAAAATTCTAAATAATATAACGATAATAAACCGCTAAGCAGAAGCAACGCACGATTTGGATAAAAAGACAAAAAAGGCAGGAAAGATATTAAATACCATGGGTATTGAGTCGGACTTAACAAAAAAAATGCGGTTAAAAGAATCAATATTTTTTTTACGATATCTTCACTGGCTAAGGTAATATAACCCAATATAGCCGTTAATATACCAAAGACTATTATAATTGTTATTTGATGGTTGCCGGTTAAATATTTAATCACAGCAAATATAGAATCATTTCTCTCCCACTGACTCCCATAAATTACTAACCCTTTAAAGATAGACCACCTATTGTCGATAAATGGAAAACAGAAAATAAGGAGTGTAAAAAATAAAACCATTGCTACCGTTAAAAGTTTTGACCATCCGTCTTTTCGTATTTCAGCAAAAAATATGGGCAGAAGCATTAAAGAGTAATATTTGCTTAAAATACTTAATGAATAAGTAAATATTGACATGCGAGGGCTGGATTTTACCAAAAGATATGTTGACAAGGTAAGAAATAAGAGCGGGATGGAGTCCATATGAAGGCTGTTGACAATCTCTTTAATTACCAGAGGTGACCAGGCATATATAATAGAATAAAGTGGGTTAATTTTTTGAGATTTCAGAAGCAATAAAACCATCCAAAGAACAGCTAAGTCAAATATAAACAAAATCATTCTCAGGCCTGTTGTTCCGCCACCCAAAAAAACATCCGCAAACGAAAAAACTATCTGGGAAAATGGAGGGTAAATTGTCGGTACTTCCGGATGGTTAATTCGATCAAACAAAATTTCCGACTGATGATTCTCAAAACGGATAAGATTCAATGATTCCAGTTCTTTGATTTTTTTAAAAGTATATTCAATATTTTCCCGGTTCTCCGCGAACTCCCTAATTTCATCCGGTGAGTATTTATACGGATTAATTCCATTTCGCGTGACTTTACCATCCCAGAGATAACGATAGTGATCATCTTCCTGAATAGGGTTCGACGGAAGTAAAGCAAGACGGAATAAAACAGCAAAGAACAAAACAATTTTTAAATTTTTATTCTGCTCTTTTAACCTTAAAACCAAATAGATTGCTAAAAAATAAAAAAGAAACAGTATCAGGTATAGAAAGAGAAATAAAATAATGGGCCGGTCAGCATAGCCAACACCATAAATGAAGTATTTACTTAAATAAGATATCCAGGAATAGAGCAAAAAAGATATTAGCCCTATTTTCAGTAAACCGTTTCTTTTTAGATCATTAAATGTAAAATGTCTTAAAAACATATTTCATTTAATATAAGGGCAAACTAACTGAAATTAAAAGAACTTTTATTAATGAATAAAAAAAAATTGTATAGTGAAGTCTTTGACATTTAAAAATCGATCGGTTATTATTGCGTGTCTGCCATTTATTTTTGGCCCAAGGAAATACCGGAGAATTAAAACATGGCAAAAATTGATGCATTTTTTAAGCTGATGAACGAGCAGGGAGCTTCTGATCTGCACTTGATTTCAGGCTCACAACCAATTTTAAGAATCAGGGGAGACATGGAGAGGGTTAAGTTTAAGGAACTGGATAATGATGAGCTTAAGGCAATGCTTTATGAAATAGCCCCGGAGGATAAGATTAAAGTGTTTGAAGAAACCGGAGATATTGATTTTGCTTATGAAATACCGGGACTTGCCAGATATCGTTGCAATTTCTTTCAGCAAAAGTGGGGAGTCGGGGCGGTTTTCAGGGAAATCCCCAGCGAAATTTTAACCGCAGAGCAGTTGGGTCTCCCGCCAATCACTAAGAAACTGGCCATGCTCGGAAAGGGGTTGGTGCTGGTGACCGGCCCTACCGGAAGCGGAAAATCGACAACTTTGGCTGCTATGATGGATTACGCTAATAAAAACAGAAAAGAACATATTTTAACAGTGGAAGACCCCATTGAGTTCGTGCATAAAAGCCAGAGCTGCATCGTCAATCACAGAGAGATAGGAATTCACACGAAGTCCTTTTCATCAGCATTGAGGGGAGCCCTGCGTGAAGACCCTGACATTATACTGATCGGGGAAATGCGGGACCTCGAGACTATTGCTTTAGCGCTGGAAGCAGCGTCCACAGGACACCTGGTTTTTGGAACACTTCATACGCCAAGCGCTGCTAAAACAGTAGATAGGGTTGTCGATGTTTTCCCGGCAAACCAGCAGGCACAAATACGCACAACCCTTTCAGAGGCTTTGAAAGGAGTAATCGCTCAAAACCTTTTTAAAAGGATTGATAAGAAGGGGCGCTGCTGCGCTCTGGAAATACTTGTGGTTAACGCGGCAACTGCCAACCTGATCAGGGAAAGTAAAACATTCCAGCTTCCTTCCGTCATACAAACAGGCAAAAAGTTCGGAATGGTGTCTCTGGATGACGCGATTATGGATTTACTGAAAAAAGGTTGGATCGATCCTGAAGAGGCCTACGGAAAAGCTATTGATAAAACAAAATTTGTACAATTTTTAAAAAGGCCGCCGGATATTTTTGATTAAACCTTGTTGAGTCACTTCATACAAGATATGCGTAAATACTTGTTTTGTGGTTGACATTTAATAGTGAAAAAATGTAACTTACGTTCCTAAAGCCATGAGAAAATCAGAAATAGATTACATGCTGACCACCATGCTGGAGACCTTTGGTGGTGTTTCTGATCTAAACATTACTACAGACAAACCTCTCCAGGTTGAATCCTCAGGACAATTAACAGCAGTTCCTATGACCCCCCCTATTGAAAAATTGACCCCTTTTCAAACAGAAATTTTTGCGTTGAATTTGATCGATGGTGATCGACGTTTAACAGAAATTTTACTAAAGGAAGGTTCTTGTGACAGTTCGTATTATTTAACAGGAAAGGCCCGTTTCAGGGTAAATATATTTTCCCAACGTGGGTTTTACTCAACCGTCATGAGGAAACTGGAGACCAGGATTCCGACAATAAGAGATCTTGATCTCCCTGAAGTATTTTTGAAAGCAGCACAGGAAAAAAACGGCATAATCTTTGTCACGGGGGCAACAGGCAGCGGTAAATCTACTACACTTGCCGCTTTTTTAAATGAAATTAATAGTACAAAATCAATTCACATTGTTACATTAGAAGATCCTGTGGAATTTGTTCATCCCCAAAGAAAGGCAACTTTTAATCAAAGAGAACTTGGCACTGATTTTGACGCTTTTGCGACTGGTTTGAGAGCGGCCTTGCGCCAGGCCCCTAAAGTCATTCTGGTAGGAGAAATGAGAGACCGGGAAACTGTGGAAATAGGACTAAGTGCGGCAGAAACAGGACATCTGGTAATGAGCACTCTTCACACGGTCGATGCCGGGCAAACCATAAACAGAATTATCGGTATGTTCGATAAGGAAGAAGAAAATCAAATTCGAATCCGTCTTGCGGACACGGTTCGATGGATAATTTGTCAGCGTTTGCTGCCCAAAATTTCTGGAGGCAGAGTAGCGACATTGGAAATTATGGGCTCAAATCTTCGAGTAAAAGATACAATATTAAATGGGGAATCGGAAGGGAAAACCTTTTACGATATTATTACCGCGGGAGAAGCCTTTGGGATGACTACTTTTGACAAAGACATTGTTAATCTATATAAAAATGGTCTTATTAAGGAAGAAACCGCTATGGCCTATGCATCCAAAAAGGCTATTGTAGGGCGTGGTATCGATACAATAAAGAGCGAAAAAGGAGAGAAAACAACTGACATTGAGGGCCTGGATATGGATGCTGAATATACAAAGGTAAAGAAAAAGAGATAGTAACAAATCACGGGGTAAGAGATATGAAAGTAGATTGTAATAAATGCGGAAAAATATTAAACATACCTGACGAAAAAATCCCTCCAAATAAAAAAGTCCATGTTTCCTGTCCGTCATGTCAAAACAAAATAACTGTAGAAAAGCCGGCTGCAAGTAAAAAAACTGAGGAACCACCCGCGGAAATAACCGAAAAAGAAACAGCAATGGAGGAGCATGAAGAAAAGGTAGAGGTGATGGGTCCCAGTGAATTTGCGGATGAAGAACTGGAGATTCTGGAGGAAGGAACAAAAAGGGTGCTGATTTGTGATGCGGCACACCAAAATGAAATTATGCCTCTATTAAAAGAAATGGATTATCAACCAAAAACAGTTTCATCAGATAGTGAAGCTATTGGCAGGATGAAATTTACTCAATATGACCTTGTTATCCTGGCAGAAGATTTTGCCGGCTCCTCTCTAAAAAAAAATAATGTTTTAAAATATATTCAACCGATGCAAATGACTACGAGAAGAAAGATGTTCGTTGTCTTACTGGGAAAAGATTTCCGCACTATGGACAATATGCAGGCTTTTACATTAAGTGTAAACGTCGTTATTAACTTTAAAGATATGGATAACCTTGCTGCTATACTTAAAAAAACTATTTCTGAAAGTGATGCCTTCTATAAGGTATATAAAGAAACATTAGTAGCCCTTGGAAAGGCTTAATCATGAAAAATATTCCTGTGGTAGGAAGATTTCAGGATGGCGAAGTTATAGTTACTGAAGGAGTAGCAAGTAATAATGCCTATGTAGTTCTTTCGGGAAAAGTGAAAGTAATTAAAAAAACTGAGAATAAACAGGTTGTTGTCGGTACCCTTGGCAAAGGGTCTGTATTTGGAGAAATGGGCTTAATTGGAGCCTCAACGAGGACAGCAACTGTTTCTGCAATTGGAGATACCAATATAGGCATTATTGATAAAGAATCTTTTGTGAAAATGCTTAATCAACTCCCGGAAGATTTGCGTCCTATTGTTGACTCATTAGTTGAACGGCTTAAAATAACCACCGAGAAATTAGCCAAAATCGGTTTACAATTGGAAAACGCCAAAAAAGCTATCACTTCTTTTTCAATTAATACGGAGGATAATTCCGATGCCTGAGTTTAAGTACACTGCCCTTAGCAAAGCTGGTAAAGCGGTTGATGGGGAGATAGAGGGAGAAGATTTACAAAGCGTTGAAGCCCTTTTGTCCAAGCAGGGTTTCTCAGATCTAAAAGTCAAAAAGAAACCGAAAGAAATCGCTCTTTTTGCGGAAAAAGTTACTGAAAAAGATATTGTTGTTTTTACCCGCCAGTTCTCCGTTATGATTAGCGCCGGTCTCCCTCTTGTCCAGTGCCTTAGCCTCCTTTCTTCTCAATCAGAGAACAAAACTTTTGCGAAAACGATCGGTGAGATTAGGCAAAGTGTTGAGACAGGAGACACCTTTTCAGATGCCCTGAGAAAGCACCCAAAAGTCTTCGATACTCTTTACGGCAATATGATTGAAGCAGGAGAAGTTGGAGGTATTTTAGACACTATTTTGGTCAGATTGGCCGACTATATGGAAAAAGCAATGAAACTCAAGGCCAAGGTCAAGTCAGCCCTGGTATATCCGCTTGCTATTGTTGTTATTGCTGTTGTTGTTGTAGCTTTTTTAATGATTTTTGTAATTCCCACTTTTGTGTCAATGTTTGCTGAAATGGGAGGTTCCCTTCCCGGTCCTACGGCGTTAGTTATGCATATTAGTGACTTATTTGTAAATCATTGGTGGAAAATGATCTTAGCTCTCGTCGTTTTTATTTTCGTTTTTAAGCGGTTTTATCAAACTGAAAAAGGGATGTTAATGGTTGATACTTATGCTTTAAAAGCACCGGTTTTTGGACCTTTAATCAGAAAAGTAGCTGTGGCAAAATTCACCAGGACATTTGGAACTTTAACATCCAGCGGTGTGCCCATTATCCAGGCATTGGATATTGTTGCGAGAACTGCGGGCCAAAAAGTAGTAGAAAATGCTATCTTGGGAACAATAGACAGTATCAAAGAAGGACAAACTCTTGCTGC
>DASCNB010000093.1:0-12180 GCA_036011265.1 Nitrospinota bacterium
ATAGTTTTTAAATTATTGAGTATCATTCCTCTACAAATTTAAGGTTATAATTTTAAAATTTTATGATACCATACTTTCACTTGACAATAAAGTAAAATCCCAAATCGTATAATAATTCGTTTTTTTCTACGGTTTCAGATTAAGTTCATGCTTTAAAGCTATGGTCATTAATCAACCTTTATCCTGCACCCCATTAAGAGAGCTGGTGTAAATTAGTAGTTTTTACTACTATAATACCAACTTTAGTAAGGGGGAGCATTATGAAATACCGTAAATGGGATTCTAATACTAAAGCTAAGATTGTTCTGGAGGGCCTCCAGAACAAAATGCTACTTTCGGGGCTTTGCAACCGACACCAGATTACGCAAAACACCTATTACAACTGGCTTAAGAAGTTTGAGACAAAATCTCATAAAGTCTTTGAGTCCCTTAAAGAATCTAAAAAAGAACAACGTTTAAAAGATGAGAACAAGAATCTTAAACGCATCATAGCCGAGTTAAGCATTGAGCTAAAAAAAACCGAATTAGAGTTAGAAGGAGAGTATCCATGAGTGTTGAAAAGCGGAATGAACAACTCCTTAGCCAAATTCTGAAAATAAAAGCGGGCCATCCCTTTTGGGGATATCGACGGGTTTGGGCTTACCTGAAATACCGTCAACATGTCCTGGTTAACCATAAACGAGTCTATCGGCTCATGAAACTGCATAATCTTTTAGTTAAACCCAATGGTCGGTTAAAAGCAATCCGTGCCAATGCTTCCTACAGAAGTAAACCTCGTGCAAGTAAGCCAAATCAATTCTGGGGCATTGATATGACCAAGGTTATTATCCATTCATTCGGATGGGTTTACCTGGTTGTTGTTATGGATTGGTATTCTGAAAAAATCATAGGATACTCCCTGAAAGAGCGCTCCAGAACCGATGACTGGCTTGAAGCACTTAACCATGCCACAAACAACCAATTTCCACAGGGTATTTTATCAAAGAGCAATGACCTGTTTCTTATATCTGATAACGGATCGCAGCCTACTTCACGCAAGTTTATGAAATCGTGCTCCAGTTTGGAAATTAAACAACTATTTACCTGTTATAACAATCCGAAGGGTAACGCTGACACTGAGCGCGTTATCCGTACTATCAAAGAAGACCTCATCTGGTTAAAAGAATGGGACTCAGCCTATGAACTTAAAAAAGAACTTAAGTGCTGGGTTGAGCTATACAACTGCGATTTTCCTCATTCTTCTTTGCTTTATAAAACACCGGATCAGGCTGAAAAATATTATTATTTATCTACTACTAAAATCGCCGCTTGATTTTAGGGGTGCACTACACCTTCTCCATCTTTACTTTTTTTGATTGATATACTTTTTTGCTTCGAATTTAACTTTCACACTTGATTCTTTCCCATTTTTAATTAATATGAAATAATAAGATAAATAAAGGCTTGGAGATCATATATGACACATCAACAAATGTTTCCATATTTAAGGAATATTATTGAGACTGAGATTATAAATAATCATAAGAAAAAATAGTATTAATTAGTTACAACATATTTTCATTTTCTATAGAAACACAAGCGAAATATTCTTCATTTAAACGAAGAAACTAGAGGTTAAAACAAACCCTTTTCTCAAAGTAATTGATTATGTTAGTTGCTTTAACCAGACCAAATTATGATACTCATTTGATTACACCACCTTTAGGATTAGGATACCTATCTTCATACCTAAAAAAACACGGTCATGAAACAAAAATCATAGACGGATTAAATCTGAGTTTGAATAATGATGAAATAGTTGAGAGGTGTAAAAAAGCAGATTTGGTTGGAATTGCTGCTTTAAGTGATTATTTTAATGAAGTCATTGATTTGTCACATAGACTAAAAAAAATTGGAAAAAAGGTTGTGATAGGTTTTGCTATGGCTTCTTCCGAACCGGAATTAACTCTTCAAGAGACCAAAGCAGATTATGTAGTCATCAGCGAGGGAGAAATCACTATGTTTGAACTTGTTGAAGCCATAGAAAATGGTAATAGAGTTGAAAACATTCATGGCCTTTATAGAGGAAAAGATAAAGCATTTATTAATAGAAAATTTATTGATAACCTTGATTCTTTACCATTTCCGGATTGGGAACAATTAGATCCGAGGAAGTATAAAAAAGCTCCTCATGGTGGACTGGTGAAAGCTTTTCCTGTTGCTCCAATGACAACGACCAGAGGATGTCCTTTTGAGTGTACTTTTTGCGCAAGTCCTAAAATCTGGGATAAAAAAATTAGATATCGGAGCCCCAACAACGTAACGGATGAAATTGAGTTCCTTGCGAAAGAATTCCAGGTAAAGGAAATCCATTTTGAGGATGACAACCTGACTCTCAAAAGAGAGCATATTGAGGGTATTTGCTATTCAATATTGGAGCGTGGTTTGAAAATTTTTTGGGCGCTTCCGAACGGCATTCGTGTAGATACAGTTACTCCTTCTTTGCTGCGTTTAATGAAAGAAAGTGGATGTTATTCTATTGCTTATGGGATTGAGTCCGGTTCTCAAGAAATTTTGAAGAATATAAAAAAGAAGACGAAAATCGAAACCATAGAGTACGCCGTCAATGAAGCTTATAAAGCCGGCATTATTACACAAGGTTTTTTCATCTTTGGACTTCCTGGAGAAACAAGCGAAACCATAAAAGCTACAATGGATTTTGCAAACCGGATCAAATTAGATAAAGCACAATTTCTCCTTTTGGATATCTTGCCGGGCACCGGTCTGGCAGATCAATTACAGGGAAAATTTAAGTATAATTGGAATAACAAAAGTTATCAGGAAGTTACTTGGGTTCCAGATACTGTTTCAGAAGAAGAGCTTTCTAAGGCCCCTTCAGTAGCATTTAAAAAGTTCTTTTTTAGGCCGCGACAAATGTTTTATATTTTAAAATTTTTTAAATTCGAACAAGTTTCTTTTATTTTAAGACGCATTCTGGATTTCAATATTTTGAATTTTGATGTTTTAAGAAAAATTAATAAGGTCTTTCGCAAAAATTAATTTATGGGAGATAATTTTATTATTTTGGGAGCAGGGCCTGCCGGTTTGTCCGCTGCTTATAAATTATGTGAAGCAGGGAAAAAAGTTACTGTGCTTGAACTTGAAGATCAGGTTGGGGGATTGTGCAGAAGCATACGAAAAGACGGATTCTTTTTTGACCTAGGAGGTCATCGCTTTATAACAAAAGATGATGAAATTCAAATTTTCCTTGAAGAGTTGATGGGAGATCAATTCCTTATTCGTCCACGTAAAAGTGTGATCAGGCTAAAAAACAAGTTTTTTAATTATCCTCTGGATATTAAAAATGTTGTTAAAAACCTTCCCATTACTTTTACGTTCCACGCTTTCATTGATTTTCTGCTAACCTCGTTGCTTCAGAAATTATACCCAAGGCGTGACAGTTCATTTGAAAACTGGGTTGTTAACCGTTTTGGAGTTACTCTGTATGATCTTTACTTTGCCCCATATTCTGAGAAATTATGGGGTGTGCCTCCAAATAGTATTTCAGCTGACTGGGCAGCCCAGAGAATTTCCTTAATCAATCTCTGGGATGTTTTTATAAGAATGTTTGGTAAAACTAGGGACGAACCTAAAACGTATGCTAAAAAATTTTATTATCCACGTTTAGGCTGCGGTCAGGTTTTTGAAATGATGGCGGAGAAAATTACCAGGCGGGGAAATAAGGTTATCTTTAAAGCTGCTGTGAAAAATATACTAATGGAGAATAACCGGATAAAAAAAGTAACCTACACTCATAATGGCGTTGAAAAGGAGATATCAGGTGATTATTTTATATCAACAATTCCCCTTCCGGAATTTATTAAAAAAATTCGACCGCATGTAGATGATCATTATACGGTCATTGCTGATAAGATGGACTACCGCAGCATCAAATTCTTAAACCTCATGATCAATAAGAAGCAGATTACCGACAATACCTGGATTTATATTCCCGAAAACGAGTTTTTATTTTTCAGAATCCAGGAGTGGAGAAACTGGAGCCCTACAGTTGTGCCGGCAGGAAAAACCGGAGTCACTCTTGAGATAGCCTGTTATGAGGAGGATGATATCTGGAACAGTCCGGATGAGGTTATCTATAATCGCTGCATGGATGACATAGAAAAAATTGGTCTATTTAATAGAAATGATGTTATGGACCATTTTGTACTGAATGTTAAGCATTGTTATCCCATTTACACTCTGGATTACTCAGAGAAGGTTGAATCACTTATAAAATATATTGCAAATTTTGAAAATGCCATTAGTATCGGACGGCAGGGGTTGTATCGATACAACAACATGGACCATTCGATTAAAATGGGTCTCATGACAGCGGAACATATTCTTAATGAACTTCCTAAAATAGATATATTTAATATTGCTTCTGAAAAAACAATTTTTGACTGGCAGGATCCGGGCAAATAAGAAAAGAGAAAGGTATACCTAAATGAAAATATCAATAATTTCGCCCAATCTCAGCGGGTGCGTATCCATTTTAGACTGTGGTGTAACATACTTAGCTACTTATATTAATGAGAGAACTTCTCATTCCGCAACTATATGGGACTATACTTTTAAAAGGAAGGAATGGAGAAGTTATATAAAGTCTAAATTCCATGAAGAAAATCCCGATGTAATCGGGATCACTTTTACAACACTTTATAAAAAATACGTCATTGATACGGTTAATGAAATTCGTGCCAATATTTCTAGAGACATACCGATTATTGTAGGAGGATATCATGCCACCCTGCGACCAAGAGAGTCTATAAGTATACCAGGAGTTAACGCAGTCGCTATTGGGGAAGGGGAGTATATTTTAGAAAATTATCTTGATGCTTTAAGTTCAAATAGCGACTTATCTGAAGTTAAAGGTCTTGCTTATAAAAACCCAGAGGGCAAGCTAATTGAAAACCCAAGAGAAACGTGGATAAAAGATATTAACGGTCTTCCATTTCCGAATTATGAGTTATGGGAAGATATTGACACTTATTTCTATTTCCTTGGACAGCTCTGGCTTATTGGATCAAGGGGCTGCCCTTACTCCTGTACAAATTGCGAAGAACTGTATATCAGAGAGTCTGTACCCGGAAATAGGTACAGAGTAAGGAATCCAAAAAATTATGTAGATGAAATTGTTTATCATTATAAAAAGTTCCATAATCGCGGTTTTCGCATGGCTCATCCTTTTGATCCAGTATTTCCTATTAATAAGAAATGGACTGAAGAGTTTTGCCGTTATTACATTAAGTCAGGCTTGAGTACAAAGCTTCCATTCTCAATTTTTGCAAGAGGTGATACTTTTTACATCAGAGAAGAGGGAGACAAAGTTCGGGACAAGTTTGATGAAGAGAGATTAAAATTTTTAGCTGAAGCCGGCTGCAAAGAGATTAGAATTGGGCTTGAAGCTGGTACCGAACGAATGCGCAACGAAATTCACCAGAAAAATGTTGCTAACAAACAGATGGAAGAAACTTTTAAGTATTGTCACAAATATGGAGTCATTACTATTGCTTATAACATGCTTGGAGGGCCAACGGAAACTCGCGAGGAAATGATAGAAACCTTTAAAATGAACAGACGAGTTAAAGCCAATAAACCTATTTTTTTTATTTACCAGACTTTAGCTCATGAGGTTGAAGTACCAATGGCGGGTGAGTTTTCATGCTCCTCCAATTACCCTGATATTGCAAACCCGGAATTTAAAGAAAAAAGCGAAAGAAGTGACCAGGACCAGGCGACAATTCAGTTCGGAGAACCGATAGATTCAAAGACATTTTCAAAACGCTGGGTTATTTACTTTCAGCTCTTTTGTTATGCATATGTTGTAGGACGACGAGTAATTCGATTAGCCTTAAAGCAGAGATTTGTTTTCTTTAAAAACTTTGCTGTCTTCATGTACAAGGGATATAAAAAAGGAGCCAATATGAAGATTGTTTTTGCTTATTTTCTCAGCAGTTGTGGAGATAACCTGTTTGATTAATGATTCGTTGGAGATAAAGTTTGGCAAAAATTCTCTTGATAAATCCACCTCAAATAAAGGATGGAAAATATATTGATGGATACCAGGGAGTAAGACCCAAACTACCACCGCTTGGTCTAGCTTATATCGGCGGCCTTCTTGAAAAAAAAGGTCATCAGGTTAAAATCATTTGTGGGATGGCTGAGGAGATAACAGCGACTTCTATCGCGGAAATCAGCAAATCTTTCGATCTCATCGGCATTACATCCATAACTTTCAACTATATTTTAAGCCTTTCAGTCACAAAAGAAGTTAAACGATTAAATCCGAATATCCCTGTTGTTTTGGGCGGACCCCACGTTAATGCAATCCCCGAGGATGTCCTTTCTGAAAACTGCGTAGATATTGTAGTTTTCGGTGAAGGGGAATATACGATGCTTGAAATTGCAGATTCTCTTCCCCTTGATAATAAAAAATTACTCCCAATTAAAGGAATTGCCTATAAAATAAATGGGCAAGCTCATATAAATCCAGAACGAGAGCTAATTAATGATCTGGATAGTTTACCTTTTCCGGCACGACATCTTCTGCCGATGAAAAATTATGCCAGTAGTGGAGTAAGAGGAACAGTTCATCCCACATACAGCATAATGTCAAGCAGAGGATGTCCTAGCAAATGCAGTTTTTGTATAAGCGAGAAAAGAAGGATACTAAGGGTTCATTCGGCCGAATATGTCGTAGCTGAAATCAAGGAATTAATTTCAAAGTATAACGCAAGAGGTATTTCTTTTTGGGACGATGGTTTTACTTTTAAAAAGAAAAGAGTTTTCGAAATATGCGAAAGAATCCAAAAAGAAAATATTAAAATTATATGGGACTGTGAATCAAAAGTAGATACTGTAAATTCCGAGATGCTCAATGCAATGAAGAAAGCAGGTTGTTTTTCAATTTCCTACGGCATTGAATCAGGTTCCGAACGCATTTTAAAACAAATTGGAAAAAAAATTACTCATGAAAAGATTATACGGGGTGTTAAATTGGCAAAGCAGAGTGGATTAGAAGTTAGGGGTTATTTTATGTTCGGGTTTCCTGGAGAGACAGAGAAAGAGATGAAAGAGACTATTCTTTTGTCAAAAAAACTGCCCCTTGATTTTGCTACTTATTCATTGCTCATTCCATTACCCGGCACAGAGGACTATCAAAACTGCAAGAAATCAGGGCATTTCAATGATTATTACTGGAAAAAGCAGGTGCTGTCGGAAATAAGCTTTCCCCTTAAACCTCTTGTTTATGTCCCGGAAAATATATCGGAAGATCGGTTATTAGAGTTGCATCGAGAAGCAAACAGAGAATTTTATCTTCGTCCTAAAATATTTGTAAAACGGTTTTTCTCAGTTAAAGACTTACACGGGATCAAAGAATTAATTAAAGGTTTCAAAACAGTAGTTTCTAATTAACCTCTCCATGCATTTAAACCTTAAATGAAATTAAAAAATAAAGTACTGTCTGCTAGAGCAATTATTAAAGCAAAACTATTTAATAAAAAAATCCCTCTAAGCGTATACCTCTCCCTAACTGATCGGTGTCCAACTATATGCGCTTATTGCAATGTACCTCAAAAAAAACAAAAAGAGATAAGTTATGAGAAAATTAAGGATTTAATAGTGGATATGAGTAGCATGGGTACCCAGCGTTTACAACTTGTTGGTGGAGAGCCGATGGTACGGAAAGACATCGGCAAAATAATAAACTATGCGAAGGAGAAGGATATATTTGTAACAACCTCTACAAGCGGTTATTCTATCTCTAAAAGAATAGATGAAATTAAAAACATTGATATTATTTTTCTGAGTTTTGACGGTAACCGTGAGATTCATGATTTTCAGCGTGGCAAAGGTTCGTTTGATAATTTTCTGAGCGCTATTGAGTCTTTAAAAAAAAATGGAATCAAGTTTTGGACAACCACAGTTTTAACTGAGAAAAATGAAACTCAACTTGAATATATTTATAGTATGGCAGAGAAGTATGGGTTTTTGACAAACTTTCATCTCCTTTACTATTTCCCCGAAAATCCGGAACAACATTTTCACCCGACAAAACAGCCGAAAAATTTAATAATGAATGATAAAAAAATTCGAGAAGTTTTAGCATCCCTTATAAAGCAAAAAAAAAATAGTGCCCCAATTGCCTCTTCCTGTAGCTATTTTGAATACCTGCAGGGGTGGGGTGATTTCACAAAGATGTATGCAGACAAAACATATAACAATGTGAAATGTTGGGCAGGCCAGCTTTATTGTTATATTGATACGGGCGGTATGGTTTATCCTTGCGGGGACTCCATTGGAAGAGTAAAAGGTTATAATGTCCTTGATAAAGGTTTAAAGGCTGCATTTAACAGTTTAGATGAGATTCCATGTAGATCTTGCATTGTAGCATGCAATGTAGAGCAAAACTTAATGTTTTCTTTTAACATTAAAACGATTTTTAACTGGTTAAATAATATCAAATAAAAATGCCCTCTCCTATCGGTCACTCTTTAATAGGTTTATCTATATACACGGTTTTTACCCAGAGAAGTCAGCTTTATAAAAACTGGAAGCTGATATTTACTTCAGTAATATTAGCAAACCTTCCAGATATCGACTATGTAGTAGTGTTTATCTTCAACAATCCTTTTTACCATAGAACATTTAGCCACAGCCTCTTGTTTTCCGTGTTAGTTGCTTTAGCGGTTTCCAGATTCAAGATTATAGATTTTGGTTCAAGAAATAAGATTTTTTTTTACTGCTTTTGCTTAGTTTTTTCACATGCATTGGCTGATTTTTTTGTACGTGACGGTTACTATCCAAGTAAAGTTGCCCTTTTTTATCCTTTTGGAGGAATGATCAATTCTCCCGTTTCTCTCTTTGACCCTCTAAATTGGGCTAAATACGATTTATTTTTTTCTATAGAAACAGTACATGCGCTTATAAGGGAATTTTTATTAACCGCTTCCTTGTTTTTACTAATTTTTTTCAGAAAGCGGCCAGTTGCCGCAACCAAAAGGAGCTTCCGCTCCGGTGAGTAAACAGAAAGTTTTTCCTAAGAAAAGAAGCTTTTATAGAGTGATAGTATCAAAAAGCGAATAAACCATGATTAATTTTAGAACCGCTAAGACTTTCTTAAAAGGCGTTATAACTAAAAAAGCCCCGATGTACGTTCAATTTGCATTAAGCAAATCGTGCAATTTAAAATGCAAAATGTGCAGTGCCGTTGAATCAAGAAAACAAGAAAATGAACTTACCCTGCACGAGATAGAAAAGCTGGCTTCTATTTTAAGCCATATGGGAGTTTGCATGATTATTCTAACAGGGGGAGAGCCTTTTCTCAGGAATGATATTGTCAGCATCATTAAGGCATTTTCAAAGCATCACATTGAAGTAAGGCTTCAGACCAACGGATTACTAATTTCCAAATCAAAACTTAAGACCGTAATTGACGCTGGTGTATCTGAAGTAACTATTTCCCTTGACTCTTTACATCCAGAAACACAGGATTTTATTAACCAGAGGGAAGGCTCGTGGGATGAGATAGTCAAAACAATTTCATTGTTTTCACAGATGTTTCCAATAAAAGGAAACATGACCGGCATTAACACCGTAGTCTCAAAATTAAATCTTAAAGAGATTCCTTCTATCATCAAGTTTGTTACAGATATCGGATTTTATGTTTCTCTAATACCTGTTCATATCTTGGGGGAATCTTCAGATTTTATAGTCCGTAAAGAAAATAAGCAGTTTGCTTTTAGCAAAGAAGACCATGAGGATATTGAAATGATATATTCGGAAATTATTGATATGAAACGCAAAGGTTATCATATTCATAATTCATATCGCTTCTTAAAAGAATCTCCAGATTTTTTGAAATATAAACGCGTTCACTGGACTTGTACCAGTCCTGATTTATATTTTTCTATTAGTCCTTCAGGTAAGTTTTTGCCTTGTGTTGACATTGACACAGATATCTCAATGCTTGACCTGAATTTTTTAAATTATTACTTTTCCGCAAAATTCATGAAAACAATAAAAGATAAAGTTAAAGAGTGCCCGGGGTGCATGTATGCATGCTACCCTGAAGTATCTTTCTTTTGCAGGGATTTAAAAGTTTTTATTGAAAGACTAATTCAGGGTTTCAAAATTTCACAATTCACTCGTAAACCAAGGGATTACGGAGAACTTCTAAAAATTGCTGAAAAGTGTAAAACTCAAAATGAAATTAGTATAAAAGAAAAGGTAAAATAATGGGAAACGTTTATAAAACAGGAAACTACATTGCCCATAAAGGAGATGACCGTTTAAAATCTATTTTTTTTCAAATATCCACAAAACAAATTTTCATACTTTATCTCTTGATATGGAGTGTTAGATTCATAAATATAGACCTCCCTATATTTGAAGGAACTTCTTTAAGGCAGGTTGCAACAGCTTCCGTTATAAAATTTTTTTTCATAGAAGGTATCTCTCTGGAAAATTTCTTTTATCCCAAGATGTATAGAGATGAATTTAACCAATACTATCTTACAGAAATGCCAATATATAACGTTTTGGTGGCATTAGCCTGTAAAATATATGGAAGCTATGAAGAATGGATTGGTCGTTTTGTTTCTATTCTATTTTCCGGATTAGCAGGGGTCTATTTTTACCGTTTTTTAAGTAATAACACATCAAAGCGTATTGCAGGAATAGCTTTACTTTTATATGCTCTTTCACCACTTTCAATTATTTATACACGGGCAATTCAGCCAAACCCATTAATGTTATTTTTTTTAATGGCAACCATCTATAACTTGGATAATTATCTTAAGAAACCTCAGTGGAAATCTTTCTGTTTGACCTCTGCATTAGGTGGAACTCTTTTTATTCTTAATGCCGCTCTTCAAGTTTTGGGCATTTTTTTTATATCGATGGCTTTTAAAATCTACAATAAGCGTGTTTTTTCCAATTGGAAGTTATACGTGATGGCAATTTCAATGTTAACTCCCACATGGTTATGGATTATACATGGTAATAATTTTCTTCAAAATAATTTAACGGGTGCACCAGTAGTACTTGGCCCCATTAATAAAGAAGATCTGCCTTTTTTATCACTCTCATGGATAACCGATTATTCTTTTTTAAAAATACAATTTGAGCAAATATCTGGAGTAATCTTGACTCCAATTGGATTCGGAATGTTTGTTTTGGGTTTATGTCTTCTGAGGAAAAAGGATTCTGTGCTTATTTACTGGTTAATTTCTTTAAGTATTTTTTTTGTTGTTATCAACACGCAAATGCATTCTCACTATTATCTTCCTTGGATATTCCCTATGGTATGGGTAGTTGCTAATTCTATTTCGTTTGTATTTGACAACCTTCCCGCAGAAAGCTTTTGCAGAAAAGGTCCATATCTATCTCTGCTAATATTGCTGACTGTAGGCATCATTGCAGGCTATGGCAACTCCGGTTTTATCGTTCCAGCTTCAGTCAAAATGGTTCCTGACGCCGTTGAAAGTCTTAACAAATATTTTCCTAGGGATGTTTTCGGCATAATAAGTACTTCAGAAACCGCTGTGCTTGGTTACCAAGTTGATAGAAAGGTTAAGGTATTAGGAGGGAATTCCGGTGAAGAGAAGGTGGATGCGTTTAGAAAAATACTTCAAAGAAGTGACCCTAAATACTATCTATCTATTTATCCATATGAGGATTATAACGACAGAAATGTATTTTCTTCCTTTTTACGAAAAAACTATACTGTAGCCGAGTATAAAAAAAGTAACTTTGTACTTTATAAAATCGAATAAATCTATATTACCAGACAAATGGTTTCTTATCTTTTTTTTATCTACTTTTTACTTACAGACCATATATTATTTGAAAAAAGAAGGTTTAAAGGAAAGATTAAAGAAAAAGGATAAAGATGACAAACTGTCTGACGAGCAAATTCCAAGATTCGCTGCTTAAATGAATTCTTCGCTGTGGGTTTAGTATACTCAGTCCCCAACCAAACTTTAGACTGGAAACCTGCCTTTTTTAAATAATCATTCAGTCTAAATACCGTCTGCTAATTAATGTGAACTTTCAAGTCTGCTTCATTTCGTATTTTCCTGGTCAGCAGATTTTGTTTAAAAATACGGTTTAATATTTTATTTATTGGCTGTTCCC
>DASCNB010000094.1:0-24757 GCA_036011265.1 Nitrospinota bacterium
TTCTCTGTCAAATTCCAGGGCGGTCACCTTTGACTTAAGAAACGCTATCTCTTTTTCTCTTTTACTAAGAGCAGTTCTGATAGTTTTAAGTTCCTTGTTTTCTGCTTCAGAAATAGAAAAATTTAATTTCAAGTCATTACCAAACCGTTGCAGGTTAAAAGCCGGTTTCTTTTTGAGATAGAATTCTATCTTGGCATAATCTTCAGGAAGATCATTAATAAAAAGAACTCTTTTGATAAATGGATCGTGTCTTGAAATAGAAGGTTTGTTAGCCATTAGCGTAGTTTTTTCAAAATCTATAACAAACCTTAATGGACTATCGAGAAAAAAGGCAGTATACTTCGCTCCTCCATTATAACTGATATTTATAATTGAAGAAGATTCTAAGGAAATTGCATTAACTCTATTTATAATATATATTTCTTTTGCTCGCGAATGCTTTCTGATCGAAGGAGCTTTTATCTCAACCTTCTCTAATTTAGGTTTGTCTTTTTCTGTTTGTTCTGTTTTTTTTGAATTCAGGGGAATAGAGTCTGATTCATTTGTTGCGCTGGTTTCAATTTGAGGAGTGGACCTTTTTTCTTCATTTACTTCCTTTTTATTGCGGAAAGCGCTACACGACATTAAAAGAGATATACTTATAAAGATAGACAAAGATAGATATACTCTTTTTTTCAAAACATTAACCCCCATTAAAAAACAGATTTCAGACTGTGAATGTTTCAGGATATGGATTTGGTTATTAAATATCAAGGTAAAATTGACCGGTCTTTAGGAGAATGCTTTCTGTTTGTGCTTTTTGTCAAAAAAGGTACAGGACGATGAGGGTTAATGGAGTCAAATATAAAGCTATGCTAAAGATCGCTCCGAAGTGGAATTAAGCCACTGTATTTGCCCTGGGTGTGCAAAAAAATCTAACCTCAATTTTATGATGGAAATGAGGGACTGGAAGCAGAAGAGTAAAGATTAATTTGACCTCGATTTTCTGATTTAATCAATCGTAATCAAACGGAGTTAATGGTTTTGATTTGTCGTCACTTTCTTTGATTTTTTTTAGAGATTCATCAAAAATATTTTGTAAAGACTCCGATCTCTTTTTATGGTCATTTTCTGAATTCTTAAATTTTTTTTCTATCGTAACTTTCTGCTGCTTGGATTTGATTAATGCGTCTTTGAAGCGGTCACCGGTAGATTGTTCAAGAATAGGCCTTCTTTCCTCAACAACCTTCCCGTCTTTACGGTCAATAACCAATATTGTGTTGCAACAGGGGCACTGAATTTCAAAGAATTGCATTTATTTAACGGTTTCCAATCATTAGCGATTTATGATATATTAATACAAAATCGGGTTAATTAGTAGGGTAAAACACTTTATAAAAAGAAGGTGATTTATCTAATAATTTTATACCGTATATCTACTCCATTATACGTAATCACATAAAAATGATAGAACCTAGAAAAGTCGGCTATGTTGATCAGAATGTTGAATTTTTGAAAAATCAGATTGGATTTTTCAAGAAAAAACTTAGTGAGGAAAAAAAAATTGAAGCTAAAGACAACTCGCCAGAAGAAGAGAAATCCCGCATCGTAGCCTTGCTTGACTCCCATATAGCACAACTTCCAAAAATAACTCAACAAGTACAGGATATTAAGACTAAAGAAGATTTAAAGGGTATTAAAACTACTGATTTTATTATAAGACTTCAAACTATAGATGAAATTTTAAACAAAATAATAGAAGATGTTGAAATCGTTACAAAAGAGCAGATATATTGCAAGCTTGAAAATTATAAACGCGAAGTACATAAATCCGCTCGTTCGATTCTGGGACTCTTTGACTTCTTAATCCCCAACATTAAAAATGAAATAACTTATTTTAAGAAATTTTATCGAATTCCATCTAATGCGGGTAACACAATCCTTCCTGAACTTGAAGATCTGATGTATAACCTTGGAAATCATAAAATCTCGTTAAAAGAGTTCTTTCAAGGGTATACTCGCGGAAAGAAAAATATTGAAGGTTTCGATACTTTAAGAGTGAAAAACAATGTATTTTCAAGGTACCAGTCCTATGAAAACAACCCCGGAGCTTATGATGAAATTAATTCATGTATTCTGAATATTTGCCGGGCCATCATGCCTTTTTTATCAGAACAAAGAACCGAACCGGAGTTTGCGAAGTTGTTTTCTCACATAGAGGAAATTAATCGAAAGGCTGCAAACCCGAGGCTGGGGCGAAACGTTGAGATAATGAAGGATATTTTTGAACTTAGCGCCTTATTCCGTTCAATGGTTACTAAGGTGGGGAAAAAATTTTCTTACCGAGATGAATATAAGAATTCCAAAGCCAAAATCGAAGAATTTAACAATCTAAAAAAACCTGTTATTTCTTATAACTTGGAAATGTTTAAAACACATGAAGAAAAATTTACGAAATTATTTGCTGACGAACACCAAAAGGCGATGTTTGATCGGATTATTAGTGAAGTAAAAAGATATATGGAGGAGAAAACACTGCCGTTTGATCGTATTGATATGGTATTTAAAAAGCTTGCTAAAAAAGATTTTAATATCGTGATTTTGGAAAAAGAGGCCGGTGACCTGACAATTCAAATAACTCCTCATCTTGCTAAAAAATTCGGAGAAGATAATTTGAAAAGAATTAATATTATTATTTTGGAAATTGACTTCTGGTTCCCTTACGAAAGCAAGCAGCAGCTGTTTGAAGAGATATCAAAAGTAACACAAAAAATTCAGGCGGATGAGCCAATAGATAATAAAGAATTTATGACTATGATGCAGGACTTTAATAAGGAAATTAACGAAAAGTACAGAAAACTTTATCTAGACCAAATCAAATTGGCCAATGCCATTGTTAAAGATTTTTCTAAAATATTCTCTATTAAGAAAGTAAGGGAAAAGTTAAACAGCCGGCTTATGGATAAAGAGGCCTGGGATGAGGCTTCTTCAAGACTGATGAAGGTGAAAAGGAACCTGGCTGTTCTTGGATCAGACCATGAGTCGCTTAAAGAAAATATAAATAAGTTCCCTTTTTTAAAGGGCGCACTGGAAGACCTTTGCCAGTTGCTCTACGATAATTCAATGAAGTTGTTTATTACTTATGGAATGGCGGATCAGAGAAGCATACTGAACATGACAAATATATTATCCGTTTACAATGAATTTCATGACGCCAAAAGCGTTTGGTCTGCATTTTCCCATTATTTTCACTCGAACAATATTCCCAATTTTTACGCAAATGAAACTAAAGTAATCCGCTTAACTCAGAATTTACTTTGCAAAACCGAGTTTGACAAACTTTTTCCAAAAAAAAAGAAAAAGTAGTTAATATTTACTATTAAAATAATCTAAAAGAATTTGCCTGTGATCAAAATAAAGATTGTCAGGTAAATTACCTGCTGTAAAAATTCCTATTCCCCTGGCGTCTGAGGCTGCCTGGGGTTTCCCCTCCAGTGTTTTTGCGATAAAAACCGTGCTGACATTATGCTGTCTCGGGTCTCTATCAGGATCAGAATAGGTATGGAATTGTCTTAACAGCATGACTTTTAAAGTGGTTTCTTCCTCAGCTTCCCTGGTAGCAGCATCTTCAAGTGACTCTCCATGATTAACATATCCTCCTGGAATCGCCCATCCATAAGGGGGATTTTTTCGTTCAATCAGGATTATCCCCTGATTTTCAAGTTCAATAATTATGTCCACCGTTGGTATGGGGTTTCTATGTTTAGTCATGGAACGATTTTAACCTTATGATTTCTCACGGTCAATGTACAAAAAAAGGAAATATTTTCATTCCTTTTAGACCATTTTCCTGTTGTTTTGGCTTTCCCGGAAAGATAGTCTTACCATCTAATTCTATCATCAGTGCACGGATTTTATAGAAAGTAATTGATTTTAAACAATTTATCATAAAAAGAAGGCTTCCTTGAGTTATCTTTCCATGACGGAGATTATGATGTTTTGCACTTCTTGAAATAACCTAATCTATGGCATAAAAATTGCCAATAAATAGGTTAAAGAAGATAAAAGCGTCAAATAATCAACTTTGTAAACGGGGTAGGAAAATGAGAGCAGAACGATTAATGATTGTAGACGATGATTTAGATCATCTTAAAAAAATATCCGGGTATCTGGTTAATGAAGGCTTTGATGTGGCAACTGAGCCGAACTCAAAGAAAGCCTTAAATCGATTGTTAAAAGAAGATTTTGATTTAGTTTTTATAAAACAAAATGTGACAGGCTGTGACGGGTTGTCCGTTCTGCAGCAACTTCAAAAAGCAGGGTCAAAGAGCTCTTTTATTATCATGGCGGATTCTTTGGATATTAGGCAGGCCGTAGATATTATGCAGGAAGGAGCTTACAGTATCTTAATGATGCCTTATAAAATGGAACAACTCAAAGAAATGGTGATTAAAGGCTTTAAAAATAGAAGCGCATTTTTAGAGATACTTCAACTTTCTGGCAACCTTGTGAAAGTTAACAGCAACTTGCAAGACAAAAAAAAGCATTTGGAAAATGATCAAAAGCTGTTAAAAAGTAAAGTTGAAGAACTAAAATTACTTAATAATCTCAGTTTCCTGATGAGTTCATCCTTGAATCCGGAAGTAATTATTGATGGTCTTGCGCAAAACTTAAGAGATACGGTCCATTTTGATATTTTTTCAGTCATGATGTTGGACGGTAAAGAAATTTTCCTGAAGGTTCATTCCAACAACCCATTGGGAAAGGGATTATTAGATGAGATAAATAGAAATGTCCATAAGAGTTTTACCAGGTATGTAGGGAAGACTGAATCTTTCAATAAACTGCCTGAAAAAGTGGAGGGTAAATCAAGAAAAGTTATTAGCATCCATCAGGATTCGGAATTAGATTTTAATTTACAGGTGGCTGGCAAAAAATTAGGTGTGTTGAAAATTATCCGGTTTTCCGGAGAACCTTTTAGCGAAGACCAGAAGTGCCTCTTATCCACAGTATCCAACCAGCTTGCCCTGTTTTTGAATAATGCTCTTGAGCATAAAAAATATCTTGACCTAGCGTCTCATGATTCTTTAACTAATGCTCTCAATCGCAGGGCCTTCGATGATATTATTGAGAGGGAATTTAACCGATCTGTTCGGTACAAAACCCCGCTCTCAGTAATAATGTTTGATTTGGATCATTTTAAAAAGATAAATGACAGTTGGGGGCATCAGGCCGGTGATACAGTTTTAAAGGAAGTATCGGAAGTTGTGCATAATTGTCTTAGAGAATCGGATATTTTTGCTCGTTACGGAGGCGAGGAGTTTGTCGCTATTCTTCCTCAAACTGGAATTGAAAAAGCAGGTATTTTGGCAGAAAGAATTCGAATTGCTATTCAAAATAAGCCTATTAATGTCCAAGAGGGGAAAATTAACGCAACTTCAAGTGTGGGAATTGCCTGTTATCCTTTTTCTTCAGTAGAAGATAAAAATGACTTGGTAAAAATGGCAGATAATGCTTTATACCAAGCAAAAAATAATGGTAGAAACTGCGTTTATATTCATTCTAAAGAAAATAAATTTAGAGAAATTAAACTAAAAGGTAATATTTTTCAACCTGCAAAAATCGAAAGCCACTCAATTGCCTGAAAGTGTTTAGCGAACGCATTCGCTGCTGCTTGTGGCGGGGTTAGAGAGCGAACTTTAAAAAATTATAATCTCCACTCAAGATTTCCTGCGGCTTACCGCAGGGAGCTTCAATTGGTTAAACAAGTTTTACTTTTTAATTAGTTTTTTTAGATGGGCAACTTCATCGGAATCAAGGTGACGAAATTCCCCGAGACTTAATTCTTTCAGATTCAGGAAAGCATATTTAATTCTTCTTAACTTTGAAACAGGATGCCCAATCGCTTCGCATAATATCCTGACCTGCCTTTTTCTTCCTTCAATAAGAACAAACCTTAACCAGCAGTTATTTCCGGTTGTCCTTTCTATACTTACTCTTAAAGGGGGGGCGGGGATTCCACTAATTTTTATGCCTTTGCTCAGCCTCCTTATTTTTTTTTCGTCAGGGATACCTCGCACTCGGGCAAGGTAAACTTTTGGTATCTGCTTTGATGGATGAGACAATCCATGGGCAAGTATTCCGTCATTGGTCAGCAGCAAAAGACCTTCGGTATTAATATCCAGACGTCCCACAGGGAAAATCCTTTCTTTAACATTTTTGATCAAGATGCGGACGGTAGGACGGTCTTTATCATCATTCAATGTGGTCACATATCCCCTCGGTTTGTTTAAAATCAGATAGACTGGTTTTTCTTTTTTTAAAATCAATTTACCGTCTATTTTTATATGGTCTTCTGTCGGATCTGCTTTGGCCCCCAGTTGTGTTACAACAGCGCCGTTAAGTGTTACTCGGCCTTCCATTATAATCCTCTCTGCTTTTCTTCTGGAGGCGATACCCGCAATGGCTAAAATTTTTTGCAGCCGGATTTCGCTACGCATAGGTACTTATCCATACGATATGGTTGATGCAATCAGAACTATATACGCAAGGGATTTATCAGGCAGAACCTTTTAGTTTTTCCGCTTCAGGGTTTGAACCGTTACTTTTATCGGCTTGGTTTTTTTGCTCAAATGGAAGGTCAGGTTGGGATAGCTCAGGAGGCATTGACCCTTCAATTACCATGTCCTGTTCTTTAAAATCCTCTAGGGAAGGCATGTCAGCAATGCTTTTCAATCCAAAATATTCCAGGAATTTTCTGGACGTACCATACATGATAGGTCTTCCCGGGACTTCTCGTCTTCCCATGATGCGGATCAGGTTTCTCTCCAGGAGCGTTTTAATTACTCCAGCTGAATCCACCCCTCTGATATTGTCAATTTCAAGGCGGGTGATCGGTTGTTTATAAGAAATTATAGAAAGGCTGTCCAGAGCTTGCTTTGAAAGACGGGCTGCTCTATCTGCCTTATGAAATTTTCTAATCCAATCCGAGTATTCATGCCTTGTAGCTAATTGATATCCGCCCGCAACCTCCTGAATCTGCAAATTGCGGCTTTCGTACTCTTGCTTCAGTTCTTCAAAAACTGTGTTTAATGCTTCCCGGTCGAATTTTCCTTCAAAAAGCTCGCGCAGTTTATCCGCAACGAGAGGTTTGTCCGATATCAGTAAAAGATTTTCAATTATCGCTTTCAGATTAATCTCTTTCATTGACATCTTCCTCAGGGGCCTTAAAAATTCTAATAGGACCAAACTGCTTCATTTGCTGAATTTTTACCATATTTAATTTCATCAATTCAAGTAGACCTAAAAAAGTAGCTATAACTTCTATTTTGGACTTAAAAGAATGCAATAAATCATCAAAAGTGATACTTGCCACACTACTTAACTTTTCCATTATATAATTAATTTTATCAGTAACCGAGATTTCATCAACGCTTATATCATAATCATCTCTGAATGAAAGTTCTTTCATAACATGTTTAAAAGCAACCATCAGATCGAAAACAGTGACATCATACTTTACATCATCATCTCCCTCTTCTAATTGCGCTGGAACATTTCGAGTAAAAACTTTATTTTGATGAAACTCCATGACCCGTAGTTTTCCGGCCGCTTCCTTATACTTCTTATACTCCAGAAGTTGTCTGACTAACTTCTCTCTCGGATCTTCACCTGGTTCTTCCTCATCTTCCTGTTCCTGTTGTGGGAGCAGCATTTTTGATTTAATCCTTGCCAGCTCCGCTGCCATTACCAGGTAGTCTCCGGCAACAGAAAGATTCAGTTCTTTCATCAGATCAATGTAGGCGAGGTATTGTTTGGTGATATCAGAAATCGGGATGTCATATATATCAAGTTTCTGTTCTTTGATTAAATGAAGCAGTAAATCAAGCGGACCTTCAAAAACATCAAGTTGTACTTTGTAATCCATTTTTTCTCAGGAAATATGGGGAAATGAACTAAAACCAGGCATTTTTAGTCCACTTTGCATTTTCGGCATTTTACGATATCAAATATCCGTGAAAATATCAATTCTATTGTAAAGCTAACAGCTAATCAGTATTTAAGTCGCATATCTAAAACACTCTCAATGGCATCTTTTCCAATAATACCCTCCCTGAGAAGTTTAGGAAGGGTATCGCAGACATCAAGAACAGTTGAACTTTGAGTGCCGGTTGCCTTTCCGCCATCGAGAAGTAAATCTATTTTATCTCCCAGAGCTTCCATGACCTCTACTGCAGAAGCAGGTTCAGGATTATTTGATATATTTGCGCTGGACCCTGTAATCGGGAATTCGGACAATTCACATAATCGCCGCACAAAACTGCTTCCGGAAACCCGTACGCCAATCTTCCCGGTGTTTCCTGTCAATACTTCAGGCACTTTGGAGGATGCCTCAAAAACTAAGGTCAGCGGACCGGGCCAAAAACAATCAATAAGTTTCTTTGCAGTTGCATTAACACTTGTGGTCAAATCCGAAAGCCGATCTTTTGAAGCAATAAAAATCAGCAGAGGTTTGTTAATATCTCTTTCTTTAACACGAAAAACTTTATTAACAGCTTGTTCATCAAGAGCATTTACTCCCAACCCGTAAAAAGTCTCAGTAGGGAGTGAGACTATCCCTCCACTCATCAACGTATCAAGGGCGTTTTTTAAAGCCAGATCAGGATGGTCAAAGTCTATCTTTACGATCTCGGCCATAAAATATCTCGGAAATTACACGGAATTAAGACTTCTCAAAGCCTACTGTTCTATCAGTCCAATATTTCAATCGGTACGAACTTTTTGGATGTTCACTGAGTGGCATTTTTTACCTCCGCCTCAGCACTTCTCGCAAGGCGAAACCCAAGGTAAAAGTCCATTTCATTAGGTGTGCCACTGTCGCGAAGAGTTGTGCGAATGCTCTTAGGAGAGCTAAACCAGCTACCTCCCCGACGCGCACGGTGGGTACCGGTTACAGGTCCTTTCGGATTTTTACGGGGGCTCTTTTCATAGTAATCTCCTTTATACCAGTCCGCGCACCATTCCCATACATTGCCTGTCATATCATAAAGGCCAAAACTATTAGGCTTAAAACTTCCTCTCGGGGAAGTATAAACATAACTGTCATCATAATCTTCCCATACAGGCCATGGTCGTTTGGGAAAATGATTCCATGACTCGTCTCCCGCTATATTGCCATCAGGCCATTCATTGCCCCATGAGTATTCAATAAACTTTCCTCCATCGCGTGCCGCAAATTCCCATTCTGCTTCTGTTGGAAGACGGTACTTCATGCCGCGTTCTTTATTAAGCCAGTTGATATATGCCATAGCATCATTCCAGGAAACCATGGTAACAGGGTGGTTCTCTTCTTGGTCAAATCCCGGATTTCGCCAGCTTATACCTTCTTGCTCCTCCCAATTATCCCCGGTTTTATTTAATATCCATCCTTTGCCTTCCTTCTCTACTTCTGTTACATAGGCTGTTGCATCGACAAATCTGCGAAAATCTCCAATCGTTACTTCATACTTAGCAATAAAGAAATTATCTAAACATACGTCATGAACAGGAAGCTCATCGGAGTTCCCAGTTTCAAAAAAATTTCCCATTTTGAAACAAGCACCCTTAACAAAAGCCATATCCGGTAATGGATGTAGAGGTTTTTTGACTTCTTTAGCAGCAGCTTTTTGGGGCCAAAAATTATTTTCGTAATACCACGAAGAAGACGTCAGTAAAATTAAGGATAGAAGAAAGAGGCTTTTGCTAATTGTCCGCATAATTATTTAATCTTATCCGCCTTTTTTTGAACCTCAAGCGCCATTTCTTTTTTGAATTCAGTAAGGCGGTTGTTGATTTCTTTATCGGATAAAGCCAATATTTGTGCGGCAAGGACAGCGGCGTTTTTTGCGCCAGCTTCTCCAACAGCCATGGTGGCAACAGGTATTCCACCCGGCATCTGGACTGTGGCAAGAAGGGCGTCAAAACCCTGTAAGGGAGAAGAATTAATAGGAACACCGATAACAGGTAAAACAGTCTCTGCGGCTATTACGCCCGCAAGATGGGCAGCACCTCCGGCCCCGGCAATGATCACTTTAACTCCCTTGTTCTCGAATTCCTTAATGAGAGATCGTGTTCTGTCAGGAGAGCGGTGGGCGGAAGCAACCGTCATATCAAATTCAATTTTAAACTTCTTTAACCTCTCTGCGGCCTTCTGCATTACCGGCAAATCAGAATCACTTCCCATAACAATAGAAACCTTCATTTATAACTCCTTCTTTAAAATATGTTTAAACGCAGTGAAAACAATTTTCCCGCGAGAAACGCAAAATAACACCTAAATATTTTTTCCGTTTTTTTGTGTATTTAGTGGGCATAGCAGTATAAAAAAATCAATAAAACTTTTTATACCATGCAATTGTACGTTTCAGACCTTCTTTCATGTCAAATTTTGGCTCCCAGCCGGTTTTCTTATTAATTTCAGAATAATCAGCCTCAAGGGACATTAAATCCGCAGAGCGTCCCTTTTCAAAATGAATGTCCGAAGTGGATCCCGATAACTTTTTAATCATTTCCGCAAGATTTTTTATAGAAGTCTGCTTGCGGGTACCGATATTAAAAACATCTCCTGCCATTCCGTTGCCCTCAACTGCAACCAGAGTATAAGCGCTGACAGCGTCCTTCACATATTGAAAATCTCTTGTCTGATCTCCGTTATCATGAATAATAATAGGCTCATTTTTTAAAGCCTTAACAATAAAATTAGAAACCACACCTGCGTTTCCCCATATATCCTGGTTCTCACCATAAGTATTAAAATTGCGGATAATAACTACCGGGTACTTGTACCATTCAAACATAGCCCTGCAATGTTTTTCCGCTGCTAACTTTGTTACCGCGTAAACACTTCTAGGGAGCATAGGGTGGTTAGTATCCATAGGGGTATAAATGGGATTTCCATAAACTTCAGGGGAAGAAGCGTAAATCATCATGGGCCAGTCTTTTGTTTTCACCAGGGTTTGCATCAGGCGAAATGTTCCGTACTCATTATTTTGGAAATAATCATCCTGCCTTTCCATCGATTCTGGAATAGAAATAAAAGCCGCCAAATGGATAACAGACGATAACTTTAACTTGTCTAATTCCTCCACCGTAAAGTCAAAGAATTTTTTTTTAATTAACTCAAACTTTTTAGAAAATTCAGGAGATTTTATAAAGGGGTCTTTTTCAAAAAAATTTCTTGAAAAATCATCCACGCCTATGACTTTAAAAACATCTTTTCTTCGAACCAATTGATCAACCAGGTGCACACCGTAAAGACCGGCTGCCCCCGTTACCATAATTTTCATACATTCCCTTAACTGCCAACTATTAACTGTTTATAGTTAATTGATAATTGCTGACCGCTAATTGTTTGTTAGTCCCTGTCCCTTATTCCTGCCTTTTATCCCCTGATTTCTGTTTTCTATCTTCTTCCAGTTCCTTTTGTCCTTGCCACATAGGGCAGAACTTACCATGCCACTCCATGATCTTTCCTACAGTGGTTTCAGGGTTATTGCGGGCGTAATTACACAAAGGGCAATTATCACAAGCATGTGCGAGGGCTTTTTTAACAGGATTCATGGATGTATAATATCAAAGGGATAGCTTAAATTGCAAACGTAAAAAGGGGAGGTAGTTGTAAGCGACAGGATCTGTTGCTTCCCTGGTCCCTCTCTTGTTACTCAAATTACTAACAACATTATACATTGTACTGTAGCACTGATTATGATTTAATTTGTGCTATGTTTATGCATAGAAATTTCAATTCTATACATAATCGGAGCAATAAGTTCGTGTGAGTGAAACGAACACCTATATTAATATGGGTGATTAATATGAAAAGTAAATGTTCTTACGCATTATTTATTCCGCTGATTTCGATTCTTTTTCTATCTTTAAGTTTTTCCGGTGAAGCAGTAAAAGGTAAAAGCTCCCAAGATGGTCGTTATGTTGACAATGGTGATGGCACGGTTACAGACTACCGGACTGAATTAATGTGGACGCAAAAGGACAGTTATGCGGATTTGGGGGAATGCCGGAATTGGTACAAATCAGAAAAATATGTGAGTAAGTTAAAAACAGGAGGGTATACCGATTGGCGTATGCCCACCGTTGAAGAATTAAAAACGATTTTTGAGAAATCTAAATCGAACACAAATTATCGTGGCGCCCCCAGCCGACTTGACCCGATATTTGCTCCTCGTGGCGCATGGTGGTATTGGGTTTCAAATACTGTCGGCCCCTGTTGCGCCCGCGGTATTATCTTTGACAACGGCAAAGTCGGCTCTGGCCTGCGTCGCACCTGCGGTGACGGAGGTGTGCGGGCAGTTCGCCTTGGAGATTGATCGTTCAGTTAGTGTGAGTGAAATGAACATTTAACTTGAGGATTAATTGAAGCTCCCCGCAGCAAGCTGCGACTGCGCTCGCTAAACATTTTAGATATAGCATATGCTTTCATTTTTTGGCTTTGTTTTGATTCTTATCGCTGCGGGGCTGGCTTTTAGCGTACCTATCAATACGATATTAGGTCAAATTTACAAATCTCGAAAAACCGGCAACAGCAGAAAAAAACCGTCTTTTCTTACCATTTTCATAAGCGTTTCAATAGTTTTTTTTGTATTAACGATGATAATTGTTAACACGGTTCCTAATTTAGTGACTAAAATGCCTCAGCATACATTTATAGAGGTAAACAACAATCTTAATAGTATTTATACCTTACAAAAATCCTATCGCGCCGAGCACAGTGTCTATGCCGGAATAGAAAAGGAGAGCGAAGCTTTTGATGATATGGAATGGTTTCCCTCCGGCAAGCTTTATTACTCATATTACTGCGGAGATAATGTTCGTTCTTCGTCAGTGGCGAAGGGGCATCCAAAGCCGGGTACCGACTGGCCCTATTCGGTAAAACCCATGGTATCAGCAAATACCTTTGTTTGCATGGCCGTTGGAAATCTCGATAAAGATCCTTTTATGGATGTCTGGATGATTAATGACAAGAATGAACTTCGCCATCTTTATAATGATGCTTCTAATTGATTTCGGCCATCCTTGGCCTCAACCCTTCGGGCGGTTTTCCTTCGGAAACCGTCCAATTTTAGCATCGTGATAAAATTGTGATTTCGGCCATTCTTGGTCTCAACCCTCCGGGTAATCTACCAAAGTATCCTATTCAATTTGCATCGCAGATTCGTTCATAGAAGAATAGCTGTGAAGACTTAAATTCGTCTGTTCTGACGAATTGTGATTTTCGGCAAAGCCCCGCTGAGCGTGGCAAAGCTGAGCTTAGCTCTGCCATCCTTGGCCTCAACCCTCTGGGCGACCTTCCTTTGGAATCCGTCCAATTCGGCTTTCTTGCCGAATTGTGGTTGCGGCCCCTTGGCCGCTTTATGTTATAATAAACGGCTATGAAATTTAAAATCGCGACTTTAGGATGTCGTAATAACCAGTATGAAAGCGCTGAAGTCCGCGCAAGCTTTGAAAAAGAAGGATTTCAACCTGTCCCCTCTGATAGCAGAGCAGATATTTGTGTGATTAATACCTGCTCGGTCACGGAAAAAAGTAATTACCGGTGTAGACAAATAATACGAAAAACAGTGGACTCCAACCCGGATAGCTTTGTTGTGGTTGTTGGATGTTATCCACAGTTAGACACGAATGCTGTAAGGTCTTTGCGCGGAGTGGACCTTATTCTCGGTAATGATGAAAAACTGGATATCATTAAACATCTGAGAGATTTAAATGTTAATGAGCAAGGAAAGCTTTCTGATGGGAAGACAACTGAGCAAAAAATTCAAAAAAATAAGACAGAGCCTAAAGTATTAGTAGGGAATTCTAGCAATGGTACCACTTTTCGAGCGGAAGAGGTGAGTCATTTCGCGGGAAAGACCAAGGCGTTTTTAAAAATTCAAACAGGTTGTAATTACAAATGCACATTTTGCGTTATTACTTTGGCTCGCGGACAAAGCAGAAGTGCCGAGACAGCGACAGTAGTCCGACAGTTTAGCAGGCTTTTACAAAATAATTTCAGGGAAATTACCTTATCCGGTATTCATTTAGGTAGTTTTGGAAAAGATTTGTCTTCTCAAACCAGCCTTGTCGAACTTTTGAGGGATCTGATAAAAATTGAGGGGAATTTTAGAATACGGTTAAGCTCTCTTGGTCCGAAGGACATCAGCGATGAGCTTATAGACCTGATAGCTTCCTCCCCAAAGATTTGTAATCATTTGCATATTTCATTACAAAGCGGATCAGACAGAATACTTCGGTTAATGAAAAGAAATTATCAAATGGAAAATATTTATGAATTAATGGACAAACTTTCAGGCAGAATACCGGATATTGGTATTGGCGCTGATCTGATAGCCGGTTTTCCGGGAGAAACGGACCAGGAGTTTGAGGAAACATTGGGGGTTGTCAGGGAACTTCCTTTTTCCTATCTTCATGTCTTTAATTTTTCTCGCAGAAAAAATACCGCGGCTTATGATCTGCCGGATCAGGTTCCCGGCAGGGTAAGGAAACAAAGGGTTTTTGATTTAAAGGAATTAGCCCGGCAAAAATCCGAAAAATTTAGAGAAAGATTTCTTGGGAAAGATCAATATGTGTTAATAGAACAGAACCGTGATCCGAAAACCGGATATCTAAAAGGACATACAGGGAATTACATCTTTGCGAATATAGATAGCGCGGATGATTTAGTCAATCAAATCATTCCGGTACGCTTTTCTCGTATAGAGAATGAAACGCTATTTGGTGTTGTATAAAATTAACCGCAGAAAACTCGGAGTGAGCAGAGACAAATAAATATATTCCCACTTTTGCGGGAATGACACGCAATCTTTTCTGCACTGCAAATCTGTAAAAGTGTGTTTTTTTAGGCGCTGTTTTGTTCTTGTTTTTTTATAGCGCCTTATGCAAGGCTTAGCAAAATTTTGTTAGGCAATTGGGCGGAAGCCCATTTGGTTGCGGCCCTGCCGCAAAATATTTTTCAGGAGAAAATTATGTCCATTAAAGCAATAGTAGCTGGTGCAGGTGGCCGCATGGGAAAGAGAATCGCTCAGATTATTTCTGAAACACGCGGTATAACCCTCAAAGGCGGTACTGAACTTAAAGGCTCTGTTTTGGTTGGAAAAGACCTTGGACATGTTACAGGAACAGGGAATAACAATATCAACATCAGCAACAGGATGGAAGAAATCATAAATAACGGAGATGTCATCATAGATTTCACCTCGCCGGAAGCTACGATGGAAAATCTTAAAATAGCGGTGTCATATAAAAAGGATATAATAATCGGCTCAACCGGTTTATCAAAGGAACATTTAAGTGAAATAAATAAAGCTTCCAAAAAAATACGGATAGTTCAGGCGCCGAATATGAGCGCGGGTGTCAATGTTTTATTCAAACTGGTTAAAGAAGCGGCAGCATCTTTGAAAGATGGGTATGATATTGAAATTACAGAAGCGCATCACAGGTTTAAAAAAGACGCCCCAAGCGGTACTGCGGTAAAAATCGCGGACATCCTTGCAAAAGCAACAAAGAGGGATATTAATAAGGTCGGTGTTTATGGCAGGAAAGGAATGATCGGAGAGCGCACGGATCAGGAAATTGGGATTCATGTTATCCGGGGTGGGGATATCGCCGGCGACCATACTGTAACCTTCTGTGGAATGGGAGAGAGGGTTCAACTCAGCCATGTTGCGCATAACCGGGATAATTTTGCTCGTGGCGCGGTACGGGCAGCTCTCTGGCTGTCTCATAAAAAACCGGGTTTATACGATATGATGGATGTGCTTGGATTAAAATAAATCCTTTCTTTTTTTCTTTGTGTCTTCTTTGTAAATTCATTTTTGATTTCGGCGATCCCTGGCCACTCTACGGTAAAAAACATGGTCTTTAGTAAGTCGGAACATCAGGAAATACGCCGAAACTTCCCAATTACAAAAAAATATATATACTTCGACAATGCAGGTGTGGCGCCGATCAGTCTGCCGGCAATGAAAATAGTCAATACTATAGCAAAGGATATTTGCGATGTTGGCTATCTAAAGCTTGAAGACTGGTACCTTGAGACTGAAAAGGCAAGGAAAGACGCCGCGGCTTTGATCAACTCCTCCCCTGATGAAATTGCGTTTGTCAAAAATACTTCTCATGGATTGTCCCTGGTTGCCGGAGGTATCAACTGGCGGCCCGGTGATGAAATTATCATTTCTGATCAGGAATTTCCCGCAAATGTATATCCCTGGCAAAATCTGAAGAGGCAGGGTGTAAAAGTCAAAACTGTTAGGAGCAAAAAGAGAAGGCTGCTTGTTGATGATTTTGCAAGTGCTGTTACTTCCAAAACAAAACTTATCTCTATCAGCTCAGTGGAGTATGCCACTGGTTTTCGGAATGATATTGCGGCAATAGGCAGAATCTGCCAAAAGAAAAGCATTCTTTTTTGTGTGGACGCTATCCAGGGCCTGGGGGCAATCCCTATGGATGTAAAAAAAAATAAAATAGATTTTCTTGCTGCGGATGGACATAAATGGCTCGTAGCTCCGGAAGGGATAGGGATATTTTTTTGCCGCAAGTCTTTGATAAAAAAGTTAAACCCGGTTTTAATAGGGTGGAAGTCAGTAAAGAACGCTTCCAGCTATCATAAAATTAATTTTCAACTTAAACAAGACGCAAGCCGGTTTGAGGAGGGGAGTCAAAATCTATTAGGTGTTCATGCCCTTAGAGCCTCTATCAGATTGTTGCTATCTATAGGGATTGAAAGGATTGAACAATGGAACCTCCATCTCACGGATTTGCTGCTAAAAGGGCTGAAGGATAGGGGGGGCCGGATTTTGAGTTCCACAGTACCGCAAGACAGGTCTTCAATTATTTCTTTCACAACAGGCAATAAAAAAAAGGATAAAGCACTGGTAAACCATCTTATAAAAAAAAAAATTATTGTGTCTTTACGGGCGGATGGAATTCGCCTCTCTCCCCATCTTTATAACACATCTGCTGAAATAGCGAAGTTTTTTAGAGTCTTTGACATGAGCTAAGCTCAGCTTTGCAGGATAACAGGATAAATAAGATAATTAATAAGTCCTTATTATAAAGCCTCAAGAACCTTTTCCACATGTCCTTTAGCCTTTACATTGCTCCATTTTTTTTCTATCTTTCCGCTTTCATTTATGAAAAAGGTTGATCTTATGATACCTTTTGTTACTTCTCCGTACATCTTCTTTTCTCCAAAAGCCCTGTACTTTTCCGCCACTTTTTTATCAGGGTCACTCAAAAGAATAAAATTTAACCCCTAGTTTTTCCTGAACTTTAAATGAGAGTTGATGCTGTCTGGACTGACTCCCACAACAACAGTTCCATCGGATAAAAATAAAGGATGATCTTCTTTCCCCTGAAATCGTTTAAAGAAAACTCTCCTTCTTTCCCTTTTTCGTCAACACCTTTTAATCGAAAATCAGGCGCTTTATTACCTTCTTTTACCATAAGAACCCCTTTAATAAAATCTTTTACTTATTTAGACATAATGATAGAAAAAAAGTTTTTTTTTGAAAATGTTTAGCAAACTCATTCTTTCCGAAGGGTTGAGGCCATGGATGGCAGAAATCAAAAGGGCTGCCGCCCAATTTGCTAACAAAAATTGTGCTAAAAAAACACGATTTTACAAACATGCAGTACAGGTAGCGTTTTATGGCGGCACTGCCCGGTGATACAGAAGAAAAAATTATGAACAGATCTTACCGGGTATGTAAAATCAAGCCGGGTTTTTTACGAGTTTATCCCACGGTGGTTATTAAAAACACCTTGCTTGAAAAGCTCTATTGCAAGGGAGACTATAGCCCCCTGACACTCAACCAGGCCATCAGCATCTGTAAAAAAATGCTATTGCTTTATCAGTCTCATTCTATTCCTGTCATCAGAATGGGTCTTCAACCTACCGAGACATTATTAAAACCGGGTACAATTGTTGCTGGCCATTTCACCCGGCATACAGGGAGCTTCAGCCATAGCTCACAAATCGAGCGAATTTTTTTTCACTAATAAGACTGAGCCCGACTTCGCCGGAACAAATATGAAAATCTGCTTTTATAGCGCTTTTGTATGGTGTTAAGTATTTTTTTGTAACCTATGTTACAAAAAAATGTAACATTCTTGCTTTACAAATAAACTCATTTTGGGTAATATCATTGTCCATGTAAGAGTATCAATAGTGATATTTCATGCAACGCAAATGTATTACTGGACGAGGCAAATGAAAAAGAAATTTTTTGAACTATCATGTTCATCCTATTATCCCGTCTAAGGTTTTGCTTTATGTACGGTATTTATTAATCAAAATGCTTAACAAGAAGTGGAGCAACCTTTGCCTACTGTCATTCTTAAACGATGCGAAAAATCTCATAAGGAATTGATATGCTGAAAAAAACTATTTTCTCACTCTTTTTTCTTACCTGCTCTCTTGGTATATTCAGCGCGGCACACACAGAAGAAAAGCTGATATTCGGACCGGAGACCTTTAAAAGAGAAAAAGGGAAACCCAAAAAAGAGGTCCGGGAGTTTCAAGTAAACAACCCTTCGGGTGTATACAGTCTAACGATAATCAATGGCAAGCCCAAACATAATAACGATTCTGATCATGAAGATGATGATGACTCTGACCATGATGATAAAAATAAACATAAAAAGGGGAAAAAGCATAAAGATAAAAAAGATAAACACCACAAAAAGCACCGCGTTACCAGCGCAAAAATATGGCTAAACGGGAACCTAATAGCAAAATCCTCTGATTTTAAAAAGCACGTAAAAGTCATCACAAAAGATGTTCAACTCCAAAACAATAATGTTTTAAAAGTAATTCTAAAAGGGAAACCTAAATCACAAATTACTATAAGTATATGTTGTGAGGATTCCCAAAACAATCCCCCAACAGCCAATGCAGGCCCGGACCAAACAGTTTATGCGGGAACCACAGTCACCCTCAATGGCAGCGGATCATCTGATCCGGATGGGGACCCGCTAACTTATCAATGGACTGCCTCTGCCCCTGTTGGCAGCAGCGCTGCTTTAAGCAATCCCGCATCTGTAATGCCAACCATAACGCCTGATCTTGCAGGCACATACATCATTCAATTGTTTGTCAATGATGGTGAGTTCAGCAGCGCCCCCGATACAGTAAACATAATAGCACTTCAGCGGTTAACGACGGTACCAGACGTGGTGGGCATGCCCCGGTCAAATGCCGAAGCGTCCATTGTAGGAGCCAACCTGAGTGTTGGGGCAATCACAACCGCAAACAGCGCCACTGTACCAACAGGTAATGTTATTAGTCAAAATCCTCAAGCAGGCATATCAGTGGCAGAAGGTTCTTCAGTTGACTTGGTGGTTTCTCTTGGTCCGGTTATGATTGCCGTGCCGGATGTAGTGGGATTGGTACAATCTGTGGCTGAATCAACTATTATCTCTGCCAGTCTGGCAGTGGGTACAATTACAAACGCAAACAGCGCAACCGTACCGGCAGGTAATGTTATTAGTCAAAATCCTCAAGCAGGCATATCAGTGGCAGAAGGTTCTTCAGTTGACTTGGTGGTTTCTCTTGGTCCGGTCATGATTACCGTGCCGGATGTAGTGGGATTGGCACAATCCGCGGCTGAATCAACTATTATCTCTGCCAGTCTGGCAGTGGGTACAATCACAACCGCAAATAGCGCAACCGTACCGGCAGGTAATGTTATTAGTCAAAATCCTCAAGCAGGCATATCAGTGGTAGAAGGTTCTTCAGTTGACTTGGTGGTTTCTCTTGGTCCGGTCATGATTACCGTGCCGGATGTAGTGGGATTAGTACAATCCGTGGCTGAATCAACTATTATCTCTGCCAGTCTGGCAGTGGGTACAATCACAACCGCAAACAGCGCAACCGTACCGGCAGGTAATGTTATTAGTCAAAATCCAGCGACTGGAACATCGATTCCGGAAGGATCATCGGTGGATCTGGTTATATCCCTCGGTCCATCCCTCGACAGTATTACCATAACTCCAGCTACAGCCACTTTAACAACATCCGGGGAAATTCTGCAATTAACAGTGACCGGCAATTATTCTGATGGAAGCGCTAAAGACCTTACAGCGCCATCCAACGGCACAACATACACATCATCGGATCCGTCCATAGCGACAGTAACAGCGGATGGAATTGTTACGGCCATTGCCGACGGCACAACATCTATAACTGCTTCAAACAGCAATTTAACAGCAGCGGCAAGTATAACAGTAAACCTGGCGCCGCAACTGACGTCCTTATCAATATTCCCTTCACAACTAACCTTAACAGCCTCAGGAGAAACCTACCAGTTATCTGTAACCGGTATCTACACGGACGGAAGCGCTAAAAACCTTGCGGCCTCCACGGAAGGAACAACCTATGGAACAGGTAATGGAAGTATAGCAACTGTTGGTTTGGACGGATTGGCCACTGCAATCAATGACGGCGCTACTGTAATTACCATAACAAATGGATCAATATCAGAGCAGTTGCCAGTAACGGTTAATATTACAACCATACCCATCCCGGACCCAACCGCCTATATAAGCGGCAGGGTTTTAGATGTTACAACCGGCTTGCCCATTGAGGGAGCAATAATAGATGAAGCGTCACTTCCCGGTATCGTAGCAACCGATGCAGAAGGACGTTTTACCTACTCAATTTCCGAGGGAGGAAAATATATATTTTTTATCAATAAAGATGGTTATATTTCCGCTAAAAGAGAGATCGTTGTAGAATCCTCTAAAAACGCGTCTATTGAAGATGAATACCTGACACCCTATGAAACCTACTCAACCTTTATAGATGCTGCTTCAGGAGGAACGGCAACAAACGCGGCTGGAGATATTGAAGTGATATTTCCTCCCGACGCTCTTCCTGACGATTTGGATTTAACCATCACGCGCTTTTTAAGTGAAAAAGGGTATCCCGCCAATGTGCCTGAAGGCCAGGTTTTTGTGGACAGCGTGCAATTTAACGAAGAACATATAGATTTTAACTCCCCGGTTACCATCCGTTTTTCCAACAAATGGGATTTTCCTGCCGGGACGCAGATTCCCTTTGCCTTTGGTTCTCATCACGAGCATGATCCATTCCCGGAACTTCCCTATTTTGATCCCGGAATGGGACAGGTAACAGCGGACGGACAATGGGTGGAAATACAAGTCTCACATTTCTCCTGCCCCTCATTTGTAGCTCCTTCCTGTAATATTGGTAACCAGGGAGAGCCACCTGCAGGAGGACAAGCTCCTCCGGAAGTGCCGTTAGCTCCGCCTCCTTCCTGCCCGCAATGTAATGAATGCTGTGACAATGAAGGAGGTTCCTCAACAATTTATAACAGTGTGGGAGTATTGAAAATAGAACACGATATTACTCCATACAAATCTCTCGGTATCTCAAACGGATTATCTTTAACATACAGGAGTGATACTGCCGTTGTGGATTCCGTTTTGGATATCGAAGTTTCCAACGACTCGACAAAGATGGATATCCCCGACCAGATGACTTTTCAACTGGAAGTGGAAGGTGTAAAAAGTGAAACGAAATTTGTCGCGGAAGAGGGTAACTTCATCATGGCATACTACTTTGACGGCAAAAACGCGAAAGGAGACTACCTGAGTACAGGGGCCTACAAAATCAGATATGGCCTTTCCAATGATTACACAAAAAACTTTTATACGCCGGATTACTTCGGGGGGCCGCCCAAATCAAACACTGGCATAACCATACCCGACTTTGTATCTTACACCAACTTTACAGAGCGGGACCTGATCGTCAATAACCAGATCAACAGTCCGTTAGGAGCAGGCTGGTCATTAAGCGGCATAGACAGGCTCTATCCCGACCCCTTTGATCCTGATTCGGCGCTCCTCGCGAGAGGAAGCGGCAGTATGATCTTTTATTCCAAATCAAGTGACAGATTGGTTAGAGAGAATATTGCGACAGGGCTGAACTATCCTACTGGGATAGTCTATGACAGCGCCGGAGACGTCCTGGTCTCAGACAGGAATAACAACAGAGTTTTACGTATCAAACCGGACAAAACGACGTCAACCGAAGCAAATCTCACACAACCAAACGGACTGGCCATTGCCGCCAATGATGACCTTTACATTGCCTTAAAAGGCGGAGAAATATACAAAAAAGAAAAAGCGACTGGAAATTTGTCTCTTTATGTAACTCTTCCTTCCACTACAGACCAGTCTGTCCAGGACATAGAAATAGACAGCCAGGGGAATTTATATGTCTATGATACTGGAGGCAACCATTTCCTTTACAAAATTGACACGGCCCGGCAAATAACAACACTTATTCAGGGGAGTAACAAACTCTTGCTATCCAGCATGGCCATAAACCCGGCCGATGATGAACTTTATCTTGTTTACAACAACCAGGGGTTTATCGACTGTGGATCTTCCTTTATTTCAAAATATTCCTCCCAGGGGGCCTTTGCCTACTATGACAGATTAAACTCTCCCGCGGGCATCACCTTTGACCCGGATGGGAATATGTATATGGTGGAAAGAGAATGCGGGGAACAAGACTATAAAGTATATTCCATAGATAAACTGGGTCTTAAAAAAATCTTTAATGACAGACCAATCGGCACGGAACCAAACTTTGACCTGGCCCAGCTTACTCATGACATTGCCTGGAGTCCACAAGAAGGAGTGGCCATCGCCGGGACATTAGATAACAATGTTTACCATTTTAAAGAAGCTCCGCTTTCTCCGCCTGTTGGAGAATACTCCACCCTGACTCTAAACGCGGACGGCACATACACCAGAACTTTAAAAGACGGGACCGCCATTGAATTTGACGTCAATGGACTCCAGACATCTAAAACAGACAGGAACAACAACACCTTCACCTATACTTACGACAGCGCCGGAAAACTAAAAGACATTACCGGTCCCGTTGGAAAAACAACCACCCTCAGCTACAACAGCGGCCTCCTGGAGAGCATAATAGGTCCAGCGGGCAGAACTACCCTATTTGAGCATGATGCTTCGGGTAATCTCATTTCCATAACCGATCCGGATGATGCCGTCTCAACATACACTTACAACAGTGACCGGCTTTTAACATCCAAAACCGTTCCTACCGGCGAGACATACAGTTACGAATATGACCAACACAATCGCGTAAACAAATCCGTTTCCCCTACCGGAGAAATCCGGCAGTTCAGCGCGGGAAAGATGCAGACCATTGTAAACGACCTCCCGGCAGGTGAAGGGACAGAGACAAATCCGGCACAGTTAAGAGATCTGTCTGAGATGAAAAATACTTATACAGACGCGGAGGGAAATATTACGGAAAAAACAATAGATATTACCGGTAATGTTAGTTCGGAAACCGATGCTCTCGGTCGTACCACTTCTTACGAGAGAGATAAAGATTTGAACATCACCAAAACTATGCGGCCCAACGGTGAAGTAGAGACCATGACCTATGACTCAGACGGCAATCTCCTGAATGTAACTACAGCAAGTACAGGCGGCACAACCACTTATACTTATGATTCTGTCTTCAACCAGGTAACAAGCATCACCGACCCCAACGGCAACACAACCACTATGGAATATGACGCGCAGGGAAACCTCATAACTATAACAGACCCATTAAATAATCAGACATTAATGGAATACGATTCACGAGGTCTTTTGCTAACAACAACAGACGCCCTCAATAATGTTACTACCAATACCTATGACGCGGCAGGCAATCTCATATCCACAACCGGTCCTCTTGGCAATGCCACCACGTTCACTTATGATACGGCAGGCAATCTCTTATCAGTAAGCGACGCCGAAGGTAAAACAACAAATTATGAATACGATATCACCAACAATCTTATAAATGTTACAACAGCCGACAACGCGGAAACTTCTTATGCCTACTCAAGCGGAGAGCGCTGCCCATCCTGCGGAGCTTCAGGTGGAAGCGACTTACTCACGGAAATTACAGATGCAAATGCCAATGTCACAACCTTCAACTACAACGAAATAGGACAGCTAACCACAATAACAAACCATGCAAGCCTTGAAACCCTTTATGCTTATGATCTGGACAGAAAACTAACAGCCAAAACCGATCCGAACGGCCAAACTACAAATTATCAATACGATTCCTCCGACCAGTTGACACAAAAAGACCTACCTGACAATATTGTAAAATACACCTACAACTCTTCCGGAAGCCTGACATCCGTTGAAGACACGGATAGTCTGGTGATTATGGACTATGATCTTCAAAACAGACTGGTCCTTGAAAATGCTTTAGGTGGGGACCCGGGTAACGTAACAATAACAACCGACTTAACCATTCCATCAGGGAATTTCGGATTTGATAACCGTAATATAACAGTAGACGGAGCAACACTAACAATAAACGGACGCCACACTTTTAACAGCCTTAATTTAATAAATGGAGCAAATGTTACACATGAAGCAGCCACCACCACAAAAACTTATTCATTAAACCTGGTAATCACCAACAGTTTAACCGTAGATTCCACTAGCAGTATAGATGTAACGGAAAAGGGATATCTTGGTAGTTATAGGGATGGCAACAATGTCCGATATGGTCGCACAATTGGTAATACTACGACAGGAGGCAGTTTCATTGCCAGTGGTGGGAGTTATGGAGGGATGGGAGGACAATATGAAAGCGAAAATGTAAATTCTGTATATGGAAGTTTGTATAACCCGAATGAATTAGGAAGTGGCG
>DASCNB010000095.1:0-9032 GCA_036011265.1 Nitrospinota bacterium
AGGGAAAATTCCTTATCAAATAATAAAAAAAATGCGGTAGTAACGAGGATGTCGTGAATAAGCGCGATAATGGCAGCAACAGCAAAGCGGAACTCAAAACGCCAGGATATGTAAATAATAATCCCGATCAAAGCATAAAAAATGGACAGAATAGCCTGCTCTCTCAAATCACGACCGACTTTTGGGCCTACCATTTCTACACGAACAACCTCGAAACTTTCCGGAGCAAAATCTTTTTCAAGCTGATTTTTAACAGTTACATTCATGTCTTCCAAAACTTCTGAAAATCGTTCTGCATTGATCAGAATATCTCTATCGGAACCAAATTGCTGTATGCTGCTGCTTCCCATACCTAATTGGTGGAATGATGCACGAATTTTATCAATAGAGACTTTTTCTTTAAACTGAAGCTGGATTAAAGTGCCGCCGGAAAAATCAATACCAAGTTTCAAACCATCTTTTACGATAAACAAAATAATACCGATTATTATAATAAAAAAAGATAAAAATATAGCCCCCCTTTTTTTACCAATAAAATCAATCGAAATGTCACTTTTTAAGATTTCCATGTTGTATTGAAGATTCTCTACGGCAAGCTGCAGGAAATCTTCAGTGGAGAGTATATTTTTTTTAGATTCGCTCTCGAACCCAGTCGCAATCAACGGGGAATGCGTTCGCTAAACACTTTCATTTGAATTTACTGTTATACACATAAAATAGGAGGGTTAATATACCAGAAAATGTGTGGAGGTTAAAGAAAATTTTGCGAGATGAGGGCTCTCTTTATCCTGATCAGCGAAATGAAGGGAAAAGCGCGACTTGGCCTTACAACAATTGTTACAGTAATTAATACTTTTGAAGCATTTCTGTAGCAAAATCACTGCGGACAAGACTTTCCGAGGCAGATGCAATTATTTCGCCTGTCCTTATGTCGATAGACTTTACGTTGACGTCCAGATTTGTACCAATGTCAATTATCCTGCCTGCAATTATAACTTCAATCTCTAGAGCTTCTCCCAGTTCTCTCAGGGCAGAAACTTCAATATTGTTCAATTCAATGCCAAACCGGTTCATTGTATTCAGCAAATCTCTCCTTGGAACAAGCCTGAAATGTTTATTTTTAGAAATTTCATTTACTATTTTCAAACTTATGTACCGGCCTAATTCCGAGACTTTGCCTTTGCGATCTACTAAATCCAAAACTGCAACTTTATTGATTATAAAATTAGAACTTTCTTCTTCTATTTCTATTTGGTCTATCAACTGGTTTACTATAAATCGCGACTTTTTTTCGTAGTAGCGTGTATTTGTTTTTGAATCGAATACTTTTTTTATACCATCAGAAAGTAAAGAAAAAGTACCGCAGCCTGATAACAATAGAACAGACATCCACAAAATAAATATTTTTTTCATTTTCATAGTGCTTTTAAAAAGCCTAGTGAGAGTTTGCGATCTAACATAAATAAAAATAATTCTCTACATTTAAAGATTTCCTGAGAGATTACTGCAGGAAGCTTTAATTTAAAGGTACATTCTTTGGGATTTGTTTGTCAGCAATTTCAGCAATTGGAGCTTTTGCAGCAGGAAGTTTTTCTTTATGTTTTGCAACAGTTTTAAACGGATCATTTATCAGAGCTGCTTTTAGCACTTCGTCCATATTTTGTACTAAAGTTATTTTAAGAGCCTTTTTTATTTTTGCTGGGATTTCTTCAAGGTCTTTTTTATTTTCCATTGGGATAATAACATTAGATATTTTACCCCTGTGTGCCGCAAGTAACTTCTCTTTTAAACCACCAATAGGGAGGACTCTGCCCTGCAAGGTTATCTCGCCGGTCATAGCCAAATCATTCTTTACCGGAATCCTGGTTAAGGAAGAAACTATGGCTGTTGCCATGGTAATTCCGGCAGAGGGACCATCTTTAGGGATTGCTCCTTCCGGGATATGAATATGTATATCGTTTTTTTGATAAAAATTATTGGGGAGATTAAGTTCCTTGGCTTTAGAGCGAACATAGCTCAATGCCGCCTGTGCAGATTCCTGCATAACATCTCCCAGCTTTCCTGTAAAGATGGGCTTTCCTTTCCCCTCAACTATAAGAACTTCAATGGTCAGCAATTCTCCTCCTACCTCGGTCCACGCCAAACCTGTTGCTAGACCAATTTTATTTGTTTTTTCTTTTTTCCCATATCTGAATTTTTGAACTCCTAAAAAGCTTTGCAATTTTTTTGAGTTGACTATTGATTTTGTTGCTTCCCCTTTTGTAGCCACTTTTTTTGCTGTTTTACGACATATTGTTGCTATCTCCCGCTCAAGGTTTCTAACTCCTGCTTCTTTGGTGTAATGTTGAATGATTTTTCTTATAGCATCTCTTAAAAATTTGATATTTTTTTCATTAAGACCATGCTCGGGTATTTTTTTCGGAATCAGAAATTTTTCTGAAATCATTACTTTTTCGTCTTCCGTATAACCGGAAATTCTCAATACTTCCATTCTATCCTGTAATGGCTGTGGAATGGGATGAAGGAGATTAGCAGTTGTAATGAACAATACTTCAGACAGGTCATAATCTACCTCAAGATAATGATCGTCAAAATTGCAGTTTTGTTCCGGATCGAGAACCTCAAGTAATGCGGAAGATGGGTCGCCTCTAAAATCAGTACTCATTTTATCGACTTCATCAAGCATAAAAACCGGATTTTTAGTTCCTGCTTTTTTCATTGACTGGATAATTTTCCCAGGCAAGGCGCCGATATAAGTTCTTCTGTGCCCCCTGATTTCTGCCTCATCTCTAACACCTCCCAAAGAAACTCGTACGAATTTCCGGCCAAGTGCGTGTGCAATGGACTTGCCTAAAGAGGTCTTACCCACTCCAGGCGGACCCACAAAACAAAGTATGGGGCCCTTCATTTTATCTACCAATTTTCTGACTGAAAGGTATTCCAAAATTCGTTCTTTGATTTTCTGCAAACCATAATGGTCTTCATCGAGTATTTTTAATGCCTGGTTGATATCAATTTTATCTTTTGCTCCTGGTTTCCAGGGTATATCAATCAACCAGTCAAGATAATTTCTAACAACAGTTCCCTCAGCAGACATCGGGGGCATTAATTCCAATCTTTTCAATTCTTTTTGGGCTTTTTCATATACTTCTTTCGGCATCCCTGCTTTTTTTACTTTGTCAGCAAGCTCCTGATTTTCTGATTTTTCATCACCTTTTCCCAATTCTTTCTGAAGGGCTTTGATTTGCTCAGAAAGATAGTATTCTTTCTGACTTTTTTCCATTTGCCGTTTGACTCTGTTTCTGACTTTCTTTTCAATTCTTAAAATTTCAAGCTCATTGAGCATAAAATCAATGAGTTTATCCAACCGGCCCTTTGGGCTTATCGTTTCTAATAGCTCTTGTTTTTCAGATGTTTTTAAATCTAGTTGTGCTGCTAAAGTATCCGCAAAAATATCAGGTTCAGAAACAGTATTTAGAGTTTTGACTACTTCTAAAGGAACACGTTGATTAAGTTTAGAATATTGCTCAAAAATCGAATTTGCGCTACGCATCAGTGCGGCAGTTTGAACAGAATTTTCTCGCTCGATTTCCAGCAAAGTTGCGGTTACTTCAAAGAATGTAGAATTTTCAAGAAATGACTCAATCTTTACTCGCTGGACTCCCTCAATTAAAGCTTTTACAGTCCCATCTGATTGCTTTAATATCTGAAGGACATTTGCGGTTGTGCCGATCTTATGAATTTCCTCAGGAAGCGGATCATTTTTTTTTGCTTTTTTTTGAGCCGCAAGGAGTATTTTCCTGTCAGCAGCCATGGCGTGATCCAACGCCTTTATAGAACATTCCCTCCCGACAAAAAGGGGAATAATCATATGAGGAAAAACAACAATGTCTCTAAGGGGGAGGAGTGGGAGAGTTATTTGTTTAGTTTTTTTCTGCTCTTTTTTTTTCACGGTTTTTTTATGCGCTAAGCGGTTTTAACTTCTTTTTTTTCATACAACAACATAGGAGGTTCTTTTTTAGTAACAACTTTTTCATTGACCACACATTCTGTGATTTCAGGTTGTGATGGAATTTCATACATGATATCCAACATAATTTCTTCCATAATTGATCGCAAACCTCGAGCACCTGTTTTTCTTTTAATCGCCATTCGAGCAATAGCTTTTAAAGCATCTTTGGCAAATTTAAGTTTCACTTTATCTAAATCGAAAAATTTTTGATATTGTTTGACCAAAGCATTTTTTGGTTTTGTCAAAATATCAAACAAAGCCTTTTCATCAAGGTCATCAAGAGAGGAAACCACCGGCAATCGCCCGATAAATTCCGGGATAAGCCCATATTTTAGAAGGTCTTCCGGGGACACATCGGATAATACTTCACCAATATTTTTTTCTTCTCTTGTTTTAATTATAGCGCCGAAACCAACACTCCTTTTCCCAATACGATTCTCAATAATCTTATCCAACCCTACAAAAGCTCCTCCACATATAAAAAGAATATTAGTCGTATCTACTTGCAGAAAATCCTGATGTGGGTGTTTTCTCCCCCCCTGAGGAGGAACAGACGCTATAGTACCTTCTATAATTTTTAAAAGCGCATGCTGTACTCCTTCACCAGATACATCTCTTGTAATAGAAGGGTTTTCAGATTTTCGACTAATTTTATCTATTTCATCAATATAAATTATTCCCCGTTCCGCTTTTTCTACATTGTAGTCAGAGTTCTGGAGGAGCTTCAGGATTATATTTTCCACATCTTCGCCAACATACCCGGCTTCGGTTAAGGTGGTTGCATCTACAATTGTAAATGGGACCTCCAGAATTCTGGCCAGGGTTTGTGCTAAAAAAGTTTTGCCCGACCCTGTAGGGCCAACAAGCAGAATATTGCTTTTATGGAGTTCAATGTCATCAGCATCTAAAGGAGCATCAATTCTTTTATAATGATTATGAACTGCCACTGAAAGGACTCTTTTGGAAGATTCCTGTCCAATGACATGCTGATCCAAAATTTCTTTGATCTCTTTAGGTTTCGGTAGGCGTTGAAGCTCGGCGCTTTTTTCTTGAGTCCACTCCTCCACCATGATTTCATTACATAACTCAATACATTCATCACAAATATATACGGTCGGTCCTGCAATTAGCTTTCTTACTTCTTCAGGACCCTTTCCACAAAAAGAACACCTTAAAGGTCCCTCAGAGCCAGAGTCTGAGCTACATTTTCTAATCATTTTTTCCCCTCCTTGCTACTTGATGTTTTGGACATAGAATCTCTCGAAGTAATAACCTCATCCACAATTCCGTATTTTTTAGCATCCTCTCCGGACATAAAAAAATCTCTATCCGTATCAGTTCTAACTTTTTCCAATGGCTGTCCTGTATGTTCAGATAATATTTTGTCAAGAGAATCACGCATTCTTAGAATTTCCTTGGCATGGATATCTATGTCAACGCTTTGTCCCTGAAAGCCTCCGGAAGGTTGATGAATCATAATCCGCGAGTTTGTAAGGGCGAATCGTTTCCCTTTTGAACCAGCTGCAAGCAATAAAGCCCCCATGCTGGATGCTTGACCAATACAAATAGTCTGAATATCCGGTTTTACATACAACATTGTGTCATAAACAGCCATTCCGGCTGTTACACTACCTCCCGGAGAGTTTACATAAATATAAATGTCCTGTTCCGGTTCTTCGGCTTCTAAAAATAATAATTGAGCAATTATTAAATTTGCTATATGGTCATCGATCGCGGATCCAAGAAAAATAATCCGATCTTTCAGCAGCCTGGAATAAATATCATAGGCACGTTCACCACGACTTGTTTGCTCCACAACCATTGGTATTAAAGTCATTATCTAATTTTCCTCCAAAAAAATTATTTTAACTTGATTATGGCGCGGTATCAAGTTCATTTCTATCAACTAAAACTTCTTTTATCGTTAGTTTGGCCAGTATAGCATCCATTGTTTTTTTTCTTTTCAGTTCGTTCACAAAGTTGTTGTATGTATTGTCCTTTTCCATAGAAATTTTTAACTTTTCTTTTGCCATTTTTTTCTCTACCGCAAATTTTTTCAATTCCTCGTCAATTTCAGTTTCATCAATTTCAATTTTTTCATTTTCTGAAATTTTTTGTCGAATCAACTCTCCCTTGATAACCCTCACTGCATCCGCACTAAACTTTTCTCTTTCAATTTTCATGCTGTCATCTTTCATTCCCCGTAGACGCATTTTATTTTTAAAATCTTCAATCATATAATTGATCTGATCTTCAATAAGAGTTTGAGGGATTTCAAGAGGGTTCATTTCGATTAACTTATTTATAACATCCAGATAGAGAGTAGTATCAGACATCGTTTTTCCTCTTTTGTCCTGGTGCTGTCGTATTTCTTCCCTTAATTCAGCTACAGTTTTTTCTTTTCCCATCTCATTCTTTATAAACTCATCGGTAATTTCAGGAAGTTTCTTGATTTTGATTTCATTGACTTTGGCTTTAAAAAGCACTTCTTTATTTGCCAGATCTTTATTGGCATGGTTGGCCGGGTAAGTCACTGTAAACTCTTTTTTCTCCTTTTTATTCAAACCGATAAAGCCTTTTTCAAAATCCTCTAATAAATTGCCTGCCCCTATTACCAAGGGATAATTTTTTGTTTCTTCCTTCTGGGTAGAGGAACCATCGACAAAACCCTTAAAATCCACGATAACGAGATCACCTTCCTTCGCCGGGCGGCTGGTTACCTCTTCAAAAGCAGCATATCGATCCTTTATATAGTCAAATTCTCTATCAATATCTTCATCAGTAATTTTTACGATCTTCTTGGTAAATTTCAATCCCTCATATTTTTTTATTTCAAAAGGAGGAATAATTTCTATGGTAGCGGAAAAAGTTATCGGTGAATTTTCTTCATGTTTAATATTTTCAAGCTTTGGAGAACCGACCGGGTTCAAATCTTTTTCTTCCACAGCTTTATAGTAAAATTCCGGAATAATTTTATTAAGCACATCACCTTTGACACTGTCGTTGTACAATTTTTTAAGGTAGCTTTTTGGTATTTTCCCTTTTCTAAAACCGGGAACTTTCACTTTTTTACCAAGTTCACGGTAGGCAACTTCCTCTTCCTGTGAGTATATTTCGAGAGGTATTTCTATATTCAACTGTTTTGTGCAAGGGTCAATTTCTTTAATATCTATTTTCATTATGTCTCTTAATAAACTTTCACTGCGAGAGGGGGGAGTCGAACCCCCACGGTTGCCCACTGGGTCCTAAACCCAGCGCGTCTACCAGTTCCGCCACCCTCGCTACGTAAGGGTCTTTTACCAACGATTATTTAAAATGACTTCTCAAAGTCAATCGTCAGTTGCATGCTTTAAAAGTCAATTTTACTTTTATCATTTTTATATTGCGTTGTCAATTGACCGAATTTATTGACCTCTTGCATTTTCCCCATAGAATTGATAAATTGAAGTTTTTATTTCATTTAAAAATATCCATCGGATAAAAATGTCATTTTTTTGCCATATAAATGATACTAAAAAATTAGGGCTTCCTTTTTTCACTTCTTTTGCTTTAATTTCCTTTCTTACAGCCTCATGCGCCTTTAACAAGTCAAGAGCTATAAAACAAACGTTTAAAAAAGGAAAACAGATTGTAAGAATTGTTGATAAAGAGATAGACGGCCATTACCTTTCAAAAAAGAAATTGGGCCATCCTCACACCTTCTCAGAGGAAAAAATCTTTAGTAGCTTAACATCTCTTAAGTATAAAAGACTTGCTTTGTTCAGCAGAGAGGAAAATGTTTTTAATATTAAATTGGCTAAGGAGATTACTCCTCTTTTAGTAAATGCTTTCAAAAAAGCAGGCAAAAATGACTTTATTGAGGTTGATGCCAGATCTGATACAGGTCGCATTTTAGGAGATGTTTTTATTTTCAGAAGAAAACTCAATTGGAGATATAAAATTATCAACGGCGCTTCTTATGAAAGACGGAATTCAAAGGATTACCTTGACGGGTGGAAAATTGTTCTCCAAAAAGGCCAAAAATATTATGGTGAGAAAGAGCTATTTGGTGTCAGGGTAGCAAAAAACTGGATTATTTATCCGTTTGATAAAAACCGGCCTAATGTTAGCCTTTCCAATAAAGGTGCTCAAGAAGTAGACACTTTTAATGAATTAAATGATGAAACGGACACGGATTTCTTAGAAACTCTTTCAAATGAGACATCGAAAAAAGACGCTTCTTCAACTGAAGAAGAAATTGAAGCTCAATTTTTTCGTCTAAAAAAACTTATGCAAAAAGGACTCATTAGCAAAGAAGAATATAATGCCAAAAAACAAGAGCTACTGAAAAAATATTTTTAACTTGTAAACATTCTATGTTTATTCTAAGTGCTGTATTCCTACGAAGAGATTAAAATTCAAAATATTGATTTGGCTAAAAGACCTTTCAGCTTTTCTTTCCCTGAATTTGATCAAAAACTATTTGATTCGATTTCAAGCATTGGCGTTATAAACCCACCAATAATTTTACCTGCTGGTGTTCATAGAGCAGATAGACAAAAAATAAATACAAATAAATTTTATGTTGTATCAGGGCTAAAAAGAGTCCTGGCCTGTAAAAAATTAGGAATAAAGGTCCTGCCATGCTCCATTATCAAAGAGAATGCATGGGATTGCGAAAAATTTGTTCTTTTAAGCCTTAAAATCAACCTGTCACATAGGGAGTTCAATGATATTGAGAAAGCCAATCTTTTTAAGTTGCTCAATGACTCAGGTATTCCCAAAAGAAAAATAATAAGAAAATATATGCCGTATCTCAACCTGGAAAAGAGCAGAAAAATCTATGAAGATATTTTGAGTCTCAATTCACTGGATACTAAAAACAAGATGAGACTTATCGAGTGGAATCTTCCTTTAAAAATTTCTGCAGCCATAGCAAGGTATAAAAAATCAGATAGAGATGCTGTAATGAAAATAGCAGAAACATTAATGCCAGGCATAAACCGTTTGAAAGAAATTATCATGTTTTTAGAAGAGATTG
>DASCNB010000096.1:0-3127 GCA_036011265.1 Nitrospinota bacterium
CTTTACCAAAAACAGGACCGAGCTTGAAAAGAATCGCGGATAAAACAGACTCTTCATGGCTGGCAAGCTGGATAAAAGAACCAAAAAAACATCAACCAAATACTCAAATGCCAGATTTCAGATTTTCGGAAAAAGAAGCCGACATAATTGCGACTTATCTTATCTCCCAATCTGATTCCAAATACCGCAAACCTGCCAAATACGATGAAGGTGACGCAAAAAAAGGACAAAATTTATTTAGAACGAATGGCTGTCTTGGATGCCACAGTCTTGGCACGGTAGGAGACCTTTTTGCTTCTGATCTCAGCAATGTGGGAAATAAAGTTAAACCGGATTGGCTGGTTAACTGGCTGCTGGATCCTCACGCTTATGACTCCAATACTGTTATGCCCAGCTTTCGACTGTCCACTCAGGATGCAAAAGACATTTCCACTTTTCTCCTGGCTCAAAAAGCCAAACCAATAGCCAAGTCATCCGGGGGCGAACCCACTCCGGAAAAAATCAAGCAGGGCAAGGAACTGATCAAAAAAAGAGGTTGTACTGCCTGCCATGAAATTAATGGAATAGACCATACCCGGATAGGCCCAGAACTTAGCAAAGTAGGGGCGAAACTTGCTTCTCATTTGGATTTTGGCCACACCACTAAAAAAGAAGTTGAGCATACCTGGATGGCGTGGCTGGAAAGCAGACTAAAAGATCCTACTATCTACAATACAGAAACGATAAAAGCCAATATGCCTACATTTAGTTTTTCCGATCAAGACAGAAGAGCTATTGCTGTGTTTTTAAGAGGAATGGATGGCAGGATGAGTCACACTGACCTAACAAGGAACCTCTCGACAAATGAATTTGAAATTGACCAGGGTAGAAAAACTATTGCTAGATATAATTGCAAAGGCTGCCATGTAATTGAAGGGAAAGGCGGCAATATTTTCAAACTCTATAAAAACAAATATTTCGCGCCTCCTCCTCTCAAAGTAAACGGTCTTTCTGCTGGTGAACGGTTCAAGGATTCCTGGATGTATCCATTCTTAAGAGAACCTGCTCCAATTCGCAAATGGCTGAATGTGAAAATGCCCACTTTTAAACTTGGAGCAGATGAGGTTTATCATATTATGCGATATTTTGGAGATAGCGGGAAAGGGGATGTCCCAACCCACATCGGCGCGAAAAAACCTGCTCAGCCTGCGAAAGGTAGACCCCTCGGAGGAAAAGAGCTCTTTATTCATTACTGTTCCCCATGTCACGGGGAAAAAGGAATGGGAGATGGTTTTAACTCTGCTACCCTGGATCCGACACCCAGAGATCTGTCGGATGCTAAAGAAGTATACATGGGCAAACAGAAGAACGAAGATCTCTTTAAAGTCATTAGCCTAGGTGGAAAGGCCGTGGAGAAATCACCACGTATGCCGCCTTACGGCAATACCCTTTCTGAAAAAGAAATATGGGAAATTATTGGCTATGTTAGAACGCTTCACTCTTATGAAGGTGAGACAATAGATTTTATAGGATTACAAACAAAGCGCCCCCAAAAAACAGCAAAAAAAATCAGTGCGGAAAAATTCAAGGGTCTTAAAAGGAAAGCTGTTTTACAAGGGAAGAGTTTGTATAAAAAACTTGGATGTTCGGCCTGTCACAAAATTGGCGAGCAGGGTGGTATAGTAGGGCCGGAGCTGACCCATGTCAGCAAGCGGCTGAACAGCGAGTGGATCTATCGGTTTTTAATAAGTCCTCAGCATATGCTTGCAGATGTCACAATGCCTAATTACGGGCTTAACAGTAAAAAAGCGCTTTCTTTAGCATCCTACCTGCACTCATTAAAGTAGAAGAAACAAGATAGGCACGCATCCGCACCGTTTATCTGGATTGGTCATTAAGAGACCAATTAAAATCAAGATATCTAAGGGAATACTCTCCAGATTCCAAATACTTCAAGTCCTCCATTTTATCTGCTGGAGCGTACTTCTTTAAAAAATCTATAACTCCTCCAGCCTGTTGAAAATCATTTTTAAACCAATTGAATATTGGTGAAAGATAGATTATGGACCTACCATCGTACCGAAGAAAACCTTTTGTTTCATTTGATAGCAAATGCTTTGATTGGTTATCTAACTGCGCGGAAATTTCCTCAGGTTTATAGCTGAACATTGCTAAATCAGGACAACTTAGAGAGGCACAAACAATGGCAGCATGGATACGGGGGTCTCCCATTTTCCTTAAAATATTATGTTCTACATCGTTCAGAGAATAAGTTTTTCCTCCAACAATACCGGCGTTTTTATTCCATACCAGATTAAACCAACTGCCTATGTCCTTAATGCTCTCAACAGGGTAATTATCTAAAATTAGTTTTACTGCCATGATGTTGTAAACATTAATCCAAAAGGCAAGCTTTTCATTGTGTGTTTTCAAAGTTTTTACCTGGAACTTTTCCAGTTTTGAAACTAAATCCTTAAATCTTTTATCATCTTTTAAAAGCTTGTAGTTTAGAAAAGTCGTTCGAATACTTTCTTTAGTCCCTTTATTAGCATACTTTTTTAATAAAGTATCCCAATCGGAAAAATCAAAGGCAGCTTTACTCGCTATTGGAGTTCTAACCTTAAATTTGACCCTCTTTACAAGATACGCCTTAAGATCTTCAATTTGTTGATCAGTCATTCTCTCAAGTGAGTATTGAGGCATATAAGGTCTGACATATTTAAAATAAATTCCATCCCTGATAGAATTGTAAAAAGACCTCCGATCCTGCTTGACCCTGTTTTCATAGAGGGATTTTATAGTATGTAAGCTCAGATCCAATTCATAATGCGAGGAACCACCCTCCTCGGCATGACAATTCAAGCAAGCTAGTTTGTAGACATCTTCTCCCCTTCCCGGATCACCAACCAATCCACGATACCCTATAGAAAGTTTTTCAGGAGGGGAATCAAATGTAGCAGGAGAAGCTTTAAAATAAAAAGACTTTAACCAGGGAATCAAATCTTTATACCGGACAGGGTCTGCTTCAGCTTTCTTTAATTTTTTCCAATCATCAGCGCTTAAATTCAAATCACCGAGCTTCAACTCAATAGTCCAGAAATAAGCCATAAGTGAATCCAGTTCCCATTTTTTTAATCTACGTCCGGAA
>DASCNB010000097.1:0-4841 GCA_036011265.1 Nitrospinota bacterium
TAAGCGTCATTTTAAATATTACTGAAGATCACCTCGACCGACATCTTGATTTAAATGAGTATGTCTCTTTAAAGAAAAGAATATATCAAAAGCAGACTAAAGAAAATTATCTGGTTTTAAACGAAGACGATCCTGCTACAGCAGTCATTGACCCGGAAAATAAAATTCAGAAGTTGTTATTCAGCCGGATTCGTGAAGTTGAAGATGGCGCTTTTTTAAGAAAAGGCAGTATTGTAATCCGCCTGCATGGTGAAGAAAAAGTGATAGGGCCTGTGAGTAAGCTTAAAGTTAAAGGAATTCACAATGTTGAGAATGGTCTTGCTTCCGCTCTGGTTGGAGCGCTTTGCAAGGTACAAGCGGAAACTGTAATGGATTCTCTTTCACAGTTTTGTGGCATTGATCATCGTATGGAGTTTGTCAGAGAAATAAGAGGAGTAAAGTTTATAAATGATTCCAAGGGCACCAATACGGGGGCAACAATGAAATCCATAGAAAGTTTTAATTGTCCCGTTATCCTAATTGCCGGAGGAAAAGATAAGGGAGGAGATTACGGGTCCCTGGGTGAATTAATAAAGAAGAAAGTTAAATTCTCAATTTTAATAGGGGAAAGCAAAATAAAAATTCGGTCAGCATTAAAAGATTACGATAACGTTGAAAATGCGGCGACTTTGGAAGATGCAGTAAAAAAGGCTTCTTCTAAAGCCATGGCTGGAGATGTAATTATTTTGTCACCAGCCTGCTCTTCTTTTGACATGTTCAAAGACTATGAAGATCGTGGGAACGCTTTTAAAAAAGCTGTTTTAAGTTTACCGGGAAATAATAATTAGTGTTTGAACGAAATCCATATGCTGTTTTCGTTTAGACGCTAAGAGAAAAAATATTTTGGTGTCTTGATTTTTTAGTAGATAAAAAATTTGATAATAGGATGGTTATGAGGAGTTCAGAAAAACAATACGACCCTGTAATTTTTATATCAGTTATTCTTTTAATCGGTTTAGGTCTGATAATGGTATACAGTTCCAGTGCCGCGATTGCATACCAAAAGTTTAATGATCCTTACTACTTTTTAAAACGACAGATTTCATGGATCATTATCGGTGGGGCTTTAATGGCTCTTTTTATGCGACTGGACTACCATACTATTCAAAAGTTTACTTACCCCGCTCTCATTTTTACCATGTTTCTCCTTGTCCTCGTCTTGTTTCCGCAGTTTGGAAAAAAAGTAGGTGGAGCTCAGCGCTGGTTACATATTGGTAGTTTCACTTTTCAGCCGTCAGAACTGGCCAAATTTACCTTAATCCTTTATGTGGTTCATTCTCTAGTTAAAAAACAGGAGAGGATAAAAGATTTCTTTTACGGATATTTGCCTAACCTGATTGTCCTCGGTTTTTTCTCTGTTTTATTTCTTTTGCAGCCTGATCTTGGGACAACCATAATTTTAATTACAGTGGTTTTTATTCTTTTTTTTACAGCCGGCATAAGATTCAATTATCTGTTTTATTCAGTTGTGATGCTTTTGCCGGCCATGTGCGCGGCTATTTTAAGTTCAGAATATCAGAAGAACAGGATCATTTCATTTCTAGATCCTGAAAAGGACCCCCTTGGAAAAGGTTATCAGATTATTCAATCTTTTATGGCCTTCAGCCGTGGTAATACATTCGGTATGGGGCTGGGGGAGGGCAGGCAAAAGTTGTTCTTTCTTCCTGAACCTCATACGGACTTTATTTTTTCCATCATTGGTGAGGAGTTGGGATTTGCCGGAACAGTTATTGTTGTCTTGCTGTTTTTAGTCATTATCTGGCGTGGGATCCAGACTGCGATAAAATCTTCGGACCTATATGGAACATATTTGTCCCTGGGATTAACTTCTCTGATTGGTGTTCAGGCGATGGTTAACCTGGCTGTGGCAGTTGGGCTTCTCCCTACGAAAGGATTAACTTTGCCATTTGTCAGTCTGGGAGGCTCCTCCCTGGTCGTCTCAATGATCTGCGCTGGAGTTTTGTTGAATATATCTAAAAAGGCAGGGGTAAAAAAGCAATCCTCAGTAGGGAGGGTGAGAAGAGTTGTACAGGCACAAAGAGCGTAAAGAAACATCAAAAAATAAACTTTATGAAAATTATCATAGTCGGAGGAGGGACTGGAGGTCATCTTTTCCCGGGGATAGCAATTGCAAGGGAGTTTCAAAAGAGGAATCCCAAAATAAAAATTCTATTTGTGGGAACCCGTAGAGGAATTGAATATAAAGTGCTGCCAAAGGAAAATTTTGAACTAAAAACAATATTGTCAAGCGGGCTGAAAGGGAAAATATCATGGCGCACACTTATAGCTCTTGTAGAAATACCAATAGCGTTTTTACAGTCTCTTTGGGTTCTTATTAATTTCAGGCCAAAGCTTGTTCTGGGTGTCGGTGGTTACGTAACAGGCCCTTTTGTTTTAATGGCATGGTTGTTAAGAATACCGACGGCTATTCAAGAGCAAAACTCAATGCCTGGAATGACAAATCGTATTTTAGGAAGAATTGTGGACAAAATATTTGTCACATTTGAGAAATCAAAAAAACATTTCCCTGAAAAAAAAATAGAAGTAACCGGTAATCCAATTAGGGAGGAATATTATGAAGCTAAAGTTAGAAGAAAGGAATCACAGTTTAATGTTCTTATTTTTGGTGGAAGCAAAGGCGCAAGTAGTATTAATCGCGCTATGGTTGAAGCTCTTGATTTTCTATCAGAAGATAAAAATTCACTACACTTTATTCACCAGACAGGTGAGGAACAGTTTAAAACTGTAAAAAAAAGTTACCGTTCAAAAAATGTTTCCGCTGATGTAAGCAAGTTTATTTTCAATATGGCCGATGATTACCGAAGATCGAATTTGGTTATATGCAGGGCAGGAGCATCAACACTTGCCGAGATAGCAGCATGCGGGCGAGCGGCTATTTTAGTTCCATATCCCTTTGCAGCAAATAATCATCAGCAATTGAACGCGGAATACCTTGTAGAGCAGGGGGCGGCGCTTATGGTTAAGGATTGTGATTTGTCCGGAAAAAAAATTGCAGAACTCATTAAAAAAATGATGCATCAGCCGAATCTTTTGCAAGAAATAGAAAAAGTAAGCGCCGCGATGGCTAAGAAAGATGCAGGAAAAAAAGTTGTAGATCTCTGTTATGAATTAATAGCATAGGGAAGCAAAAATGAAATTGAATAACGAATGGATATCTTCAGAGATTGCAAAGTTTATCAGTGTGACCTACGTGGTTAATAAGTATTTATGATATTTCGTGTTTAGATGATTTTTATAAAATGTTTAGAAAAACGCAACACATTCATTTTGTTGGAATTGGAGGAGCCGGCATGAGCGGCATAGCCGAACTTTTAATCAACTTTGGTTATAACGTAAGTGGTTCTGATGTTGCCGTTTCTGAAGCAACTGAGCGTCTTTCCAGACTTGGAGCTAAAATTTCCATCGGTCATGATGCAAAGAATTTAAATGACGCCGAGGTGTTAGTGATTTCATCAGCAATTGATCAGAATAATGTTGAAGTAATTAAAGCCAGGTCGGAAAAAATCCCAGTAATTCCGAGAGCGGAAATGCTGGCGGAATTGATGCGTTTGAAATATGGAATAGCAATAGGAGGAACCCATGGAAAGACAACCACTACTTCAATGGTTTCTGCAGTTCTTGCCGGAGGAAATCTGGATCCGACATCCGTAATCGGCGGAAAACTGAAAAGTATGGATACCGGAGCAAAACTCGGGAAAGGAGATTTTCTGGTTGCTGAGGCTGATGAAAGTGACGGCTCTTTTTTGAGATTATCTCCTACTATCGCAGTTGTAACTTCGTTAGATAACGATCACCTCGAATTTTATAAAAACATAGATGAAACAAAATCAGCATTCTTGCAATTTATAAACCATATACCGTTTTACGGCGTATCAATAATCTGCCTGGATGATGAAAATATTCAAGCGTTGATTCCAGAGATAGAAAAACGATTTATTACTTATGGTCTTAAAGGACAGGCTGATTACACGGCAAAAAATATCCAGATGTCAGAGGAGATAACAAGTTATTTCGTAGATTACCATGGGAAAAATTTGGGAAAAATTAATATTAAAATGCCGGGAATTCATAATGTACTGAATTCCTTAGCAGCAGTGGCTGTGGGTCTTGAACTGGATATCCCATTTGAATCTATCGTGCAATCTCAAGGTGAGTTTAGTGGGATTGAAAGACGGTTTCAGATAAAAAACACTAAAAAAGACGTTTTAGTAGTAGATGATTACGGTCATCATCCCACGGAAATAAAAACAACTTTGAAGACTCTGCGGGAAATCTACAAAGAAAAAAGGATAATCGTTGTTTTTCAGCCACATCGCTATTCGCGGACCCAGCTACTTTTGAATGATTTCTTTACTTCCTTTTATGACGCGAATCTTCTGATTATAGCGCCTATTTATCCGGCGGGCGAAAAACCTATAGAAGGTATTGGGTCAAGTCTCATTTTAGAAGGAGTCAAGGATCACGGGCAAAAAAATGTTCTGCTTTTGAAAGATAAACACGAGATAGTCGATTATCTTTTACATAACACAAAAGCCAATGATGTGGTTTTAACACTTGGGGCGGGTGATATTTGGAAAGTAGGAAATGAGTTTATCGACAAATTGTAAAGAAACTGAAATCTTATCTGTGAAACTTATGACTTCAATAAGAGACTTATTGAAAGATGTTGATGGGGAAAAGAGATATAAAGAACCTCTTTCCCTGCATACTTCATTCAGGGTAGGAGGAAATGCAGATGTTCTCTTCTTCCCGAAAGATCAAGGTTCGTTAGTTTTGGCGGT
>DASCNB010000098.1:0-8076 GCA_036011265.1 Nitrospinota bacterium
AGCAATGGAGGGGGCTATTGGTGCAGTCAAGGCAGTGTTAGATATCCAATCACCAAAGCCATCAGAGGAAGATAGTGAAGAGTTAGAAGACGATGAAAAACCATTTCATACAGAAGCAGAGAGAAGGAGAAATAGAAATGTCCTATTGGGTTGATTGCAAGGCATCCTTATGGGATGCCTCTGGCGCTTAAATCGTGTCCTCCAGGGGTAGTCTTTTGAAGGAATGTTGTGTCTCCTTATCTGCCGTCTATGAGACTGGGGTTGACAATTTCTTTCCGGTCCCGGCAAAATCATAGCATTACAAAGCCACAATATTTTTTTCCAAAATAAAAGGGCCAACATCTAAAACAAGAATTAATGTTGGCCCTTTTTCTGTAAATCAAAGAAATTATGCTTTCCTTACATCTGAAGCCTGAGGACCTTTGGGTCCGTTAGTTACTTCAAATTCTACTGATTCTCCTTCTTCAAGGTTTTTATAGCCTTCGGCCTGGATTGCCGAAAAGTGGACGAATACATCCTCTCCGGATTCCGGGGTAATAAAGCCATACCCCTTGTTGGAGTTGAACCACTTAACTGTTCCCTTCATTTGCTGCTCACCTGCCTTACGTAAGAAAAAATTTTGAAGCCGGCACTGCTATAAAGACCATCAACGTTGAAAAAAACCACATGGAAAATTGTTGCTCATCCCATGATGCCAATATCAACTTATTGACATAGCATAAAACCATAAAACTTCACGCTTACAGTCGTAATAGTACCAAATATAAATGTTGTTTGCAATGTTTTTTTTAGTGGTTGGAACTATTGAAGCATCCTGCGACAAATCCGCAGGGAATCTTCCGCGTAAGGAGCTAATTTCATTTAAGTTCGCTTGCCAGGCACGTTCAGGATTTTTTAGCGTTTCCTTTTGCTCGCTTCGAGGATTTTTTTTCGCAGCCGAATGTTTTGCGGTGTGACTTCCACCAGTTCATCTTCTTTGATAAACTCTATAGCTTCCTCTAAACTAAATATCTTTGGCGGAACCAGTTGCAGGGCTTCATCTGCTGCTGCAGCGCGGGTGTTGGTAAGTTTTTTTTCTTTGGTAATATTGACGTCCAGATCATTGCTCCTTGAGTTTTCCCCCACAATCATCCCAGCGTAAACCGTTGTGTTTTCTTTTATGAACAATGTTCCCCGTGGCTGCAGATGAAAATGCGCGTAAGCAGTTGTTTTCCCCTTCCGGTCTGCTATGAGAGCTCCAGTGTTTCTTTTTGACATACTCCCCAGCCATGGTTCATATCCGTCAAACAGGTGATTCAACAGCCCGGTTCCCCTGGTGTCCGTTAAAAACTGTGACCTGAATCCTATTAATCCACGCGAAGGAATTCTGGCTTCCAGTCTTGTCCTGCCATATCCATTGTTCTGCATCTTCAACATCTTCCCTTTACGCATCCCTATCTGCTGGGTCGCAATGCCTGTATATTCTTCCGGTAGATCAATAACAAGCAGTTCCATCGGTTCGTGTAAAACACCTTTGATTTCTTTTGTAATAGTCTCGGGCATGGATACGGAAAGCTCATACCCTTCCCTCCTCATCATTTCCATGAGAATTGCGAGCTGTAATTCGCCCCGCCCCATAACTTTGAACGAATCACTATCAGAGAAATCTACTTTAATGGACACATTGTAAAGCAGTTCCTTTTCGAGTCTTTCTCTAAGGTTTCTTGATGTAACATATTTCCCTTCCCTGCCGGCAAAAGGAGATGTATTAATGGAAAAGACAACTGATATAGTAGGCTCATCCACCTTTATTCTTGGCAATGGACTTGGATTTTCCGCATTAGTAATCGTATCCCCTATGTTTATTCCTTCAATACCGGCAAGCGCCACAATATCTCCGGCAGACGCCTCTTGAGTTTCATTCCTTTCAAGGCCCTTAAAGGTATAAATGACCGTTATTTTGGTTTTTATGGAATCACCTTTGATGTTCACCATAGCCACCGTGTCCCCGACTTTCACTGTTCCTGAAAAAATTCTGCCCACAGCAATTCTACCCACGTAATCACTGTAATCAATATTGGTAATCAAGAGCTGCAAAATGTCATCTTTACCCTTTGCTGGTTCAGGTATCGCCTGGAGTATTTGATCAAAAAGCGGTTTTAAGCTGTCCGATTGGTCCTCCATCTGAAGTTTTGCGATTCCTTTTTTCGCGTTGGAGTAAATGACCGGAAAATTAAGCTGTTTTTCAGTGGCGTCGAGATCGATAAACATGTCATAGACCTCGTTCAAAACCTCCTGAATTCTCGAGTCAGCGCGGTCAATTTTATTAATAACCAGAATGGGGGGCAAGTTCAGTTCAAGCGCTTTTTTAAGGACAAACCTCGTTTGGGGTAAAGGACCTTCGGACGAATCCACTAAAAGCAACACTCCATCCACCATTTTCAAAGTCCTTTCTACTTCGCCACCAAAATCCGCGTGTCCCGGTGTATCGACAATATTTATTTTCACACCGTTGAAATCAACGGCAGTATTTTTAGCCATTATGGTAATGCCTCGCTCTCGTTCCAGATCAATGTTATCCATAACCCTTTCCTGCAAGTTTTCATTAGAACGAAAGATGCCTGCCTGCTGCAACATTCCATCTACTATCGTTGTCTTGCCATGGTCCACATGGGCAATAATGGCAATGTTTCTTAATTTTTTTTGTTCCATCAGTTTTCCTTTAGAAATAATTGAAGCTCCCCGCGACAAAACCGCGACTGCGCCCGTTAAACACTTTCAAACCTATGCTCTCACAAAGATATTTTTAAAACAAAAAAGCCTCCATCCATAGCTTATAGGACTATACCAATGATCCCATAACCTACAGAGGAGGCACAGAAAACAGTAAAAAAAATGTCAGGAAAGGATAAAAATAACTGTTAAATGGGGTTGGAGTTACATAAAAAAAAAGGGGGATGCAGTCATCCCCCTTTTATTGACTAAAGTGTCATAAGGTAATCGATGAGATCGTTTCTTTCTTGATCTGTCAATATTATCTTAGGCGGTTTACCACCTTTTCCCGGCGCGAAATTCTTCACCATCTGGCTCTTTTTCATGTCTTTACCTTTTTTAGCCGCCTTATATCTGCCTAAAAGATCTTTCAAACGGTCATCTGTGACCTTTGAGATTGTGATTTTACCTTTAGCACCAAGCGCATCACCCCAGAGCTCTACGTTGTTTGGCGAAAGCCATTTTTGTAAATACTCTTTTCCGAGTCTTTTCCCAACTCCTTTAAGTCCGGGTCCAACCGGTTTGAACTTTGCCGGGTCGCCTCCGGCTTTATGGCATTGTTTGCATGGCGCTTTCATTGTTTTTGTTTTAGTATTAAAAACCTTCTTCCCCGCTGCGGCATCGGCAAAAACAGCAGGTACATATAAAAACGATATTGCAAATACTGTCGCAAGACTAACTCCTAATATTTTCTTCAAGCTATTAACCCTCCATTAAAAAGTTATTAATATAATAAAAAAAGAATTTTGAATTTTAAACGAACTCTTTTTTTCTGTCAAGCATTTATTTATTTGCCAGGGTATCTTTTTTAGCAAGGAGCTCTTCCTTGCTTTCCTCATGACTCGGATCTTTTAAAATGCAATCAACGGGACAAACTTCAATACATTGTGGTTCATCGTGATGTCCGACACATTCCGTGCATTTTGCCGGGTCTATAATATACAGATCATCTCCTTCAGTAATGGCATCGTTTGGGCATTCTGGCTCACAGACTCCACAATTCACACATTCTTCATTGATCAATAAAGCCAATGTTCAACACCTCCTCTCAATATATATAAAAATATTCTAAATAAGAATGATTTTTTTTGTCTAACGCTCTTTAAAATGTGATATATCATATCCTTTACACTAAAGCAAAGAAATATTTAAAAAAATCAAATAAAAGCATCCTTAAGGAACACTTAATTGATTCAATAGGATACATTAATTGTCCTTCCGGAAAATCTCTTAGATTTACTGTCCCAGAAAAAACAAACGGTTTCTTCCACTCTTTTTTTGACAATAGATACAATAATATAGTCTGTTCCCGGATGGGTTGGTTCATCGTTAAAAGTAGCAAAGGAATAATCTTCTTTCGAAAAGTATGCCTTAGTATCAGGATGAGAATGATAAACGGCCTTTAGTTTATAATCTTCTTTTCGCGTCATTCGGTCGATTTTCAACAGATCCGCAGGACTGATAGAATAAGCGGTATGGGCATCTCTTGGATTTTTTTCCGGGTCGGATTTATGAATCTCGTTTTGATTATTTTTACACCGTAAGACTGTTTGTTCACCACTGGTTCCCGATTCTAAAATAACTCCGCAGCACTCAAAAGGATACTCGTCTACTGAATGAGAACAAATTTGTTCAACTATATTTGAAGAATACATATTTCCTCATTTTATTTGATATTATTTTTATAACGTAATTTATCATACTTAAGTTTATTAAAAAAAGAAAAGAAGTTCATTGAAAACCTCTTAATCCAAATTTCTTGACTAACTCCCAATCATAATGTAAATTTAAAGTGGCAATGCCACGATCATATAGAGATGCCGCCCTAAACCTACAAATAAAATTTTATTAAAAAAACTCTATTGAAAAAAAAGATAGAAAAATTTTTAGAATTTCTGAAGGTAGAAAAAAATGCTTCTCCGCATACGTTAAGAAATTATTCAAGCGACCTTGAACAATTTTTAAATTTTTTAATCGAGAATAAAATTGGTTTAAAAGATCGGAGTATTGATTTACAAAAGATAGATAATCTTACTTTTAGAAGCTATTTAAGCTCTTTATATAAAAAAAACAACTCCAGAAGTTCTGTCGCTAGAAAGTTAGCGGTCCTGCGGTCCTTCTACAAATTCTTATGCCGTGAGGGATTTATCAATAAAAACATTGTAAAAAGCATTGCTATTCCCAAGCAGGACAAAAAAATTCCTTCATTCCTGACCATAGATGAGACATTTCATTTATTAAAACAGCCGGATGAAAAGAACCTCCTGGGGCTACGGGACAAGTCTATTTTAGAATTATTTTACGCCACAGGCATCAGAATAGGAGAATTGATAAGTTTAAATATTGAAGACGTCAATTTTGATTCAAGGTTAATCAAGATTAAGGGGAAAGGGAAAAAAGAAAGAATAGTCCCTGTAAATGAAAGCGCAATAAAAAGTTTAACCGGGTTTATCGAAAAAAGAAAAAATATGGAATTGAAAAAAAACATTTTTATGGAAGGAGCATCCCCCCTGTTTACAAATTTTCGTTGCAAAAGAATAACTGACCGGGGAGTAAGGAATATATTGGTCAAGTATATTTACAAAGGTAATATTTCAAAAAATGTCTCTCCTCATTCATTAAGGCATAGCTTTGCGACACATTTATTAGAAATGGGCGCTGATTTGAGGGTTATACAGGAACTGCTCGGTCACTCATCTTTATCAACCACACAAAAATATTCTCATATTAATACTGATCGTTTAATGGAAGTTTACGATAAAGCTCACCCAAAAGCTTAACTGTCAGGTGATTTTTTGACGGGATGAACAGGATGTACCAGATTTATTTTTTGGAGTAAAAAGGCGAGCCCTCTTTTGCCCCGTCATTCTGAGCGAAGCGAAGAATCTCATAACTGTAGCTCAGGATAAACTCCGCGAAACTTTTTTGAATAATCTTGTTTATCCTGTTATCCTGTCAAAAAAAGAGAATTCAGACAGGTTATAGAAAGGGTTCCACAATGTTTAAAGGTACAACAATACTGCTGGTACGCCGCAATGAAAAGGTAGTCATCGCGGGAGATGGACAGGTAAGCTTTGGAAACACTGTAATGAAGCATAAAGCCAGGAAAGTCAGGAAAATGTATAAAGAAAAAATTATAGCCGGATTTGCCGGTTCTGTGGCGGATGCCTTTGCCCTTTTTGCGAAGTTTGAAGAAAAATTAGAAAAATTTCAGGGGAACCTTTCAAGATCAGCGGTTGAACTGGCAAAGGAATGGAGGACGGACAAGATCTTAAGACGGTTAGAGGCGCTGATGGCTATCGCGGACAAGGAAAAATCTTTTATCCTTTCCGGTACAGGAGAAGTTATTGAACCGGACGATGGAATTATCGGCATAGGTTCCGGTGGGCCATACGCCATCGCAGCGGCAAAAGCATTGCTGAACAACACTGATATGGAACCCGGAGAAATTGCGGAGAAAGCTATGAAGATAGCGGCATCTGTTTGTGTCTACACTAATGATAATTTGACTTTTGAGGAATTATAACCATGGCGCAGATTATTGAATTAACTCCAAAAAATAAAATTGAAGAAAAGAAAAATATGGATAACTTAACACCACGGGAAATAGTTGTGGAACTGGATAAATACATTATAGGACAAAAAAACGCTAAGCGGTCCGTGGCCATCGCGTTAAGAAACCGCTGGCGCAGACAGCAACTGGAAGGAGACTTGCGGGAGGAAGTCGCTCCAAAAAATATTATAATGATCGGCCCGACAGGTGTCGGGAAAACGGAAATTGCAAGGAGGCTCGCAAAGTTAACCAATTCTCCTTTTGTAAAAGTGGAGGCCTCGAAATTTACTGAGGTCGGTTATGTGGGGCGGGATGTGGAATCCATGGTGCGGGACTTGACTGAAATAGCCAAAAATATGGTCCGGGAAGAAAAAGCATCTGTTGTAAGGGAAATGGCCAAAAAAAGCGCGGAAGAAAAAATCCTGGATTTGCTGCTCCCTCCACCACCCAATTTGAAAAAAGAAGCGCCCGCCCAGGATGAAAAATCAGGTGATCAGAGTGAATCGCGCTACTATGAAACAAGAGAAAAGTTCAGGAAATATCTCAATGATGGAAAACTGGATGATAGATCCGTGGATGTAGAGATTCAAGAAAGAATGTCGCCTATGATTGAAGTCATTTCAGGAACGGGCTTAGAAGATATGGATATCAACGTCAAGGACATGCTTGGGAACATACTTCCCAAAAAAAAGAAAAGAAAAAAAATGAAGGTGCCGGACGCGATGGAAGTCCTTGTCGAAGAGGAAGCGCAAAAACTGATTGATATGGATAAGGTCATTCAGGAAGCAAAAGAAAGAGTGGAACAGACAGGCATTCTTTTTATAGATGAAATTGATAAAATTTGCGGAAAAGAGAGTGCTCACGGCCCGGACGTAAGCCGTGAAGGAGTCCAGAGAGACCTTCTGCCTATTGTGGAAGGCTCTTCCGTTAACACCAAATATGGAACGGTTAAAACGGACCATATTCTCTTTATCGCTGCCGGAGCTTTTCACGCGACAAAACCCTCAGACCTTATACCGGAAATGCAGGGGCGCTTCCCTATTCGCGTAAATTTAGATTCGTTAGGAAAATCAGAGTTTGTAAGGATTTTAACAGAACCTGAAAATGCTCTTAAAAAACAGTATGTGGCTTTAATGGCAACAGAAGGAATTAATCTTAGCTTTACCGAAGATGCAATCGCGGAAATAGCGTCAATAGCAGAAACCGTTAATGAGCGAACCGAAAATATCGGAGCAAGAAGGCTTCATACGATAATGGAAAAATTAGTGGATGAAATTTCATTTGACGCACCGGATTTAAAAGAGAAAGAACAGAATATAACTCCAGAATACGTAAAGAAAAAGTTGTCTGATATTATTGAAGACGAAGATTTGAGCAGGTATATTTTGTAAACAAAATCCTGATTTACCACCATCACCCCGGAGGCCAGGTCATTGGCCTCCCGCCTAATAAATGAAAATGAATATGAAAAACCGATTGGCCGGCGCCTTCCTGACAATTATTAACTATCCTGAACCCAGATTTGTCAATTTCTCTCTCTTTCGCCAGTTTATTGGCACGTAAAAATACCTCTCCGATCAATTGGCGGTCTTCGGAAGATAATTCAAGGGCTGTCGCTATATGTTTTTTGGGAATGATCAAAAGATGCGTGGGCGCCTGCGGATTAATGTCTTCAATGGCTATCATCAGCTCATCTTCAAAAACCTTGGTCGCCGGAATATCTCCATTAATGATTTTGCAAAATAAACAATCGCTCATAAACTGCCTCCTCA
>DASCNB010000099.1:0-12455 GCA_036011265.1 Nitrospinota bacterium
TACATCGGCTTCACGAAGCATCCTGATTATTTGTTCCGCTTTAAAACGCTTTTTCCCCATAAAAATTAACCCCTTTCTATGAATGTTTTATCACAATACTAATTTTAAGGGTGGATCAGTTTTTCGGGGTAGGGTCAATGGGAAAATGGAATCCTCTCGCTGGCACAGCAATTGATCAAAGGGTTAAGCGTAAACCAGCAACTGAAAGTTGAAAAAATAGATTTTAGGGATTTTCGTTCCAAAAGACGTATGCCTTTTAGCGAACTTGTAGAAAGAGATTTAAGAAGGCATTTAAGAACTATATCAAAAATTTCAGTTGTAGTGGCTAAGGATCAAAAAGGTGGAATAAAAACACGTGATTTATCACTTGATAATAAGCCATCTGAAGATAGCATGGGTATTGAGATAACTGGTTCTTATAAGAAAATGCTCAGAAACCAAGGTGTAAGAATTTACGCTTCTTTGATTGATTCTAATTCATTGACCATGGGAGAGGGTGTTGTTGAAATTAAACCCGAAGATATAGATGAATCTGATTTTGGATTAATTAATAAAATACAACCTTTACCCGGAACACAAGTAGATGATCGTTATAAATTAACAATTGAATGGCTGTTAGCATTAAAACAGGAAAACCCGCAGTTTGATTTTAAGATATGGACTGACAAAGAGGAATATGAAATATGTGCTCCAGAGGCGTGTGATAAGGTAAATATTTTTGTGCAATCAGAAAGGTCTGGTTATTTATACCTTTTCGATGTTGGTACAAGTGGAAATTTATGGATGCTATTTCCTAATGAAAGAATGACGAAATCCAATTTTATACAGGCTGGACAGGTTATTAAAGTCCCAGATGATTATTGGGGTTCACCTATATGGGTTCATGAGCCTGAAGGGTTGGAGAGAGTGAAAGCTATTCTCACACCAGAACCGATTAACTGGGGTGCTTTGGATAAAACCTCAGTCGGATTCAAACGGCTAATGCGCGGTAATGAGAGAGGGCTTAAAGATTTATCGCTAAATATGAATCAGTTGCCTCATATATACCCTGATATGGTAGAGGCAACCATAAGTTTTTTTATCCGCAAGCAAGGAGACAGAACAATTCGGGGTACAAGATCAATTAAAACACCACCCCCAAAAAAACCAATGGATATTATTGGAACAATGGGGAGGGAAAAGAAATAGTTTTTTAAAAATAAATAAAAAGATGAATTATGAAACAGAGAAATTTTTCTTTTATTGACCCTACCCCGAAAAACTGGTCCACCCTTAAAATTAGTATTGTGATAAAACATTAACTAGAGAGGGGGTAAGTTTATGGGAAAGAAGTGTTTTCGAGCAGAGCAAATAATAAGGATGCTCCGGGAAGCCGAAGTAGAAGTCGCGAAGGGTGAGGTAGTAGTCCAGGTCTGTAGAAAACTTGTGATGGCAGAGCAGACGTACTACAGGTGGCGTAACGAGTATGGAGGAATGAAAGTCGAGCAAGCCAAGGGACTTAAGGAGTTAGAAGTAGAGAATGGCCGGTTAAAGCAATTAGTTGCTAATTTAACGCTGGATAAGGAGATCTTGAAGGAGTCGGCCTCAAAAAACTTCTAAGCCCGGCCAAGCGACGAAAGATGATAGCAAATATTTTCCTAAGAATATTTACGGCATAGTAAGCCATTCCAATGTTGGATCGTTGGGATATTACGTTAATAGGAAGGTTGCAGTATTAAGAGGAAATTTAGGTCTAGAAAAGTTAGATGCGTTTAAAAAAATACTCCAAAATAGTAAACCTAAATATTATCTTTCTATTTATCCACATAAGGACTATATAGACAGGAATGAATTTTCTTCTTTTTTATGAGAAAACTATCCTGTAGCCGAGTATAAAAAAAGTAACTTTGTACTTTATAAAATTGAATGATCTATATTAGCAAACAAATGTTCTCTTACCTTTTTGCGTCTACTTTTTAGCTACAGCCCATATATTATTTGAAAAAAGAAGGTTTAAAGGAAAGATTAAAGAAAAAGGATAAAGATGACATATTACCTGACGGGCGAGTTCTAAAATTTGTTCTTTCAATGAGCTCTTTTTTACCGGATTAGTATATTCATTGCCCAACCAAACTTTAGACTGAAAACCTGACTTTTTTAAATAATTTTTTAAACTAAATATTGTCTGTTCATTAATGTGAACTTTCAAGTCCGTTTTATTCCGTATTTTTCTGGTCAGCAGATTTTGTTTAAAAATACGGTTTAATATTTTATTTACCGGTCTTTCCCATAAGGGGTTGCCAAAATCATTATACCATCGGTTCGGTGAGGTATGGATTATCAGCTCTCCATTTTCTTTCAGCGTTCTTTTACATTCTTTAAAGCATTGCAAAAGATCGGCAGGTGAAAGATGCTCTGCCACATCCATAAAAAATATTTTGTCAAAAGTACACTTTTTAAAGGGCAAAGTATCCCCGGAAGCTTGATGAACAGAAAAAAACGAAGTCATACTATCCGGAAGTGATTGTTTCGCGGTTTTGGCGATTTCAATCGAGTCATGGGCGTAATCAATGCCAAAGGAATAAACACTTTTTTTAGCAGAGGCAAGAACAATATCCCCTCTCCCACATCCTATATCGAGAATTTTCATCCCTGATCTTAATGTTGCCATATTAATGGCATGTTCAAATTTAGGAGAGATTATGCCTTTTTTGAAATAATCTATGCCTTCCGTGGAAAGAAAATATTCTTTTGTGTATAGTTTTGAATCCGGTGTTTTCATAAAAGTGATTTATATATTTCATTATGTTTTTTTGCGGCTGAATCCCATAAAAAAAAATTTTTTACCTTTTCTTGAGCAGTTTTTGCCCTATTTTGCATTTTATCTCTATTTTCTAAAGCATAAATAATTGCCTTTTTTAAGGCCTCAATATCATCAGGCGGCACCAATAGCCCGGTTTCTCCGTCTTTCATGATTTCCGGTATCGCCCCTGCTGTAGTTGAGATAACCGGTATTCCAGCGGCCATGGATTCAGCAATGGTTAATCCGAAACTCTCGATTCTGGATGGAAGAACGCATAAATCACAACCGCTCATAATTTTTTGAATCTCATCTTTTTCTTTCCAGCCATAAAAAATAACATTATTACTAACATCCAGTTCTTCACAAAGCCTTTTGCTTAAATCCATATAATTTCCTTCTCCAATTAGATGAAGTTTAAGATCAGGAAACTTTTGAAGAACATTCGCAAAAGATTTCAGCAAAATATCTATTCCTTTTTCATGCTCTACCCGTCCAAAGTACAACAGGTTTGAAATTTTTTCTTTTTTTTGAACGGATACTTTAAACCACGAGGGATCTATACCCGGAGAAATGGTATTTATTGCGTTATTATACTTACCTCGAATACCATCTTCGACTAATCTTCTCGAAAAGTTACTGTATGTAAGCAGCAAATCAGCTCTGATTGCAGCCGCTCTCAATAAATAAAAATTCAACCTCTTTAACATCTGGGTGGGACACTTCAACGCTCTTATTAATCCGGTTTGAGGGATGAATGGGGAGTGAGATGTGAGAACAAACTTAGAACCTGTTATTTTTTTTATGAAAGGAAGAAAAAAGGTTTCTTCTCCATTTCCATGAATAATATCTAATTGAACTTTTCTGCTTAATTTGAATACCTGAAACGCCACGGAGAATATATTTAAATTAATTGTTTTTACATTGAAATGCTTCGCAAAAATAGCGTTATAACTCAATGAAGACGGGATTTGCCTCCCATTATTGCCTGTGTATATAACCCAAACTTTGCAGCCGTTCTTTGCCAAGTATGTCGCAAGATAGTGGACCGCGATTTGTCCTCCTCCTTTAAAGCCGCTCCAGGGAGAAGAGTTAACTGTTAAACATATATTCATACAGCGGCGAGGCGTTGCAACCAAAAGGGCTGCCGCCCGGTAGACTAACAAAATCTTCCAAAAAAAAGTTTTTACAGTGTAATACCATGAATATATCAGAGAGATTTGGACATTTTTATAAAATCTTTCTTTGAGGCGACAAAGAATGCTTCCGCATACTGAATCGGCTGTCCTGAAGCTATTGCCCTGTACCGGTTAAGTCCTTTTGCCAAATCAACTAAATCAGTTTCTTTAGTTTGTGATTCATGAATTTTTATGGCTGCAATTTTTTTTTCCATAAATGAAGTTGTATCAACAATATAGTTAGGGGTAAGAGTAGACCATAATTCATAGCAACAACATAAAAAATCTCCATTATATTGATTGGCTGCAAGGGCAAGAATTTTTGCGGTTTTGGTATGATCAGGATGATTATCAATGAAAAAAGGAGTAAAAACCATGTCGGGTTTCAAATCATTCAAACAGGAAAGAACAAAATCCACCACATTATTGTCCTGTTTTAATCGAGAGTCACAATAGTTAAGGAAGTGGCTGTTTTTAATCCCAATTTTTTTACTACCTCTCAATGCTTCGCTTCTCCTGATTTCAGCAATTTCATTCCTCTCATCCGTTATGTTTTTCCTCCCATTTGTAAAGAAAACCGTTTCCCCATAACATCCTTTTTCTGTAAGACGAATCAAAGTCCCTCCACAACCAACGGCATCATCATCCGGGTGCGGCGCAAGTACTAAAATTTTATTTATATTATCAAGATTAAGAAGGGAAGGTGTTGTGGAATTTAAGGACCTAAGAATTTTATAATAAGAACCAATGATGCCATCTCTTTTAATTCGATAAAGATTAATGAAATAGTTATATATTGATGTCTTCAATTATTTAATTGATCGGAAACAATTTCAATTGCGTTTTTTACACTAAGCATACTTGTAATTTCATCCATAGACATGTTAATGTCAAACTCTTCTTCAATTGCGGAAACTAGACTAACATGCGCCAGAGAGTCCCACTCGGGGATGTCATCCATCGATGTTTCTTCCATAATTTTTTCTTTTTGTACATCAAGTACGGATACAAATATATTTTTTATTTTTTCGTTCATATTAGTTGTATTTTATAAAATCGAATTTTTTAGGTGTATAATCGGCAATCCGAAGGTTGTAAAGTTCAATTCCATCCTTGGTTCCAGCCGGACTAAACCCCGCATTGCAATAAAAAGATTTTGTTTGGGCATTCTTTCTGGTAGGAATATATTCTCCATAAACTTCCAGTACATTATTTTTCATCGCTTTACAAATTATATGGTCAAGAAATGACTCTTCCAGTTTCCTCCCTAAAACGCGACAACTCATTAAAAACGAATCAATGGTCCATCTGGAATTGTATTTCCTTAGAACGGTTACTCCTACAATGCCGCTGTCACCAAATATATCTTTTACTTTTAATCCATACACGTCTGATGAGGATGCCTCGGCAAAAGCTCTAACCTCTTCCTCAGAGTAACGCCTCGTTGTTAAATTAAACTGATTCGTTTTATTAATAAGTTGAGTAATTCTCGGAAGCGAGAACTTGTCCACATGAAAAATATCAACAATCATCTTTAAAGATGTAAGATATTCTTTAATAGTTACACTATTTTTTTTTAATTGATTTCGTTTTATCTCTCCAAGGTACATTTGTCCTCGTATCTTGTCTTCTTTTGTCAAAAACAAGGTATCAAGGTCGGTCAGTTGATTGAGAGCTTTAGAAAAACCAGAAGGGTCTTTTGGCAATTCAAGTACAAAAACCTCAGGCAAAAAGTCTCTAATTAGTTTCCTTTCAGCAGGATTATCATCTATAAATATGAAGCTGTCAAGATTGAGATTTATCTCTGTAGCAATATCAAACATATTTTTTACTTTATTTTCCCAGTTTATTTTTAAACACGCAAAGTGCTCTTTTTTTAGTACCATATCAGGGTGTTTTTGAAACATTTCCATAGCATCTTCATAATTGTTTTTGCTGTTTACAACGAGAATAATTCCTTTATCATAAAAGCATTTGAGAAGTCTTTGAAATTCTAAATAAGCATTCCCCGGTGGTTCTATTCCTAATTTAATATTCTCTATTCCATCTTCCCCGATGATTCCACCCCAAAGAGTATTATCCAAATCCAAAACAATACATTTCTTGTTTTTAGATTTAAGTGGTTTAATAAAACGCATATATTCTCTTGCAATAAAAGGCATAGCACGCTCTGCGATTTCCATTTTAGCTAAAATCCTCTTTGTTTCATCCGTAGCAAATTCCTTCCCAACCCTAGAAAGAGTCCGTTCCAAATCAACAATTTTGATTCTGCTAAACCATTTTTTCCCCAATTTCAAGAGTCTCCTATTTAAATAATTAACAATTCTTTCCTGACTATTTTTCTCCATGAAGTCATGAATACTCAGCGGTGTATATGTAGGAATAGTAAAACGGTTAATTAAGACAATTGATTTTGAATTGTTCAGATAGCAAGAAACCGATTTTTCCAGGTTGTCAAATTTCTGGACAACTGTTTTCCAAAGTTTTTGTGTATTAACTTCAGAAAGTTCGTAATACAATTCCGGAAAAAGTTGCCTTGTATGAATAGCGAGCAAAACTAAATCGGGCTTAAAATTATAAAGACCGCTATGAGAATCTAACATTTCCTGATTATATACATCATATCCTGCATTATAAAACTTCGGCATGAGGTTTATTAATCTGCATTCCAGATCGAGGTACGTTTCAATCTGATCAAAAGTAAAATTGGAGAGCAAAGCGATTTTTATTTTATTGTTTGTCATATTTCTATTATGTTGTGTTTTTATTTTTTGAAGGGCAACTCGATACGTAAAAGGCGAATTAGAAGCATTAGTCAGTCGTTTTAGCACATCGACAGCTTGTAGAGATTCCCTCTGAAGCTCAAAGTAATCAAATAACGTACAATGAAGTTCCACATCTTTCGGGTGACTGTAACAACCTTCCTTCAGAACAGAAACTGCTTGTTTTAAATCTCCTTGTCCTTCAAATATTTTTCCTATGAGAGCAAAATACTTAGCGCTATGTTTAAAGGTATTTTTAAAAGAGCTTAAGATAGCCAGCGCTCTATCATATTCCTTTTTACTCAACAAGCAGTTCACAAGCATAAAAACAACGCCTGCCAGTTTTTCGTGGATATCCAAATCGACTTTGGCTTCAATTTTATGCAGAATAAATAGCAATTTTTCGGCTTCTTTAAAAAGTTTCCTGCCAATCAAATCTTCAGCAACTACGAGGTTGGCTAAAAAATAAACTTTTTGCTTTGCCTCATTAGAAAGGTTAGACTGCTGAAACAAAATATCTTCCATAGCAAACGATTCTTAATTTTATTGCATTACCATGCCACCACAGACTGGGAGGTTTACTCCTGTAATGTGGCTTGCGGCATCGGAAACTAAAAACAATACAGAGATTGCCACATCTTCCACTGTAGTATTCTTTTTCAAAGGTGTCTGTTGAGCTATCATCTGCTTCATGCGTTCAGGGATATGCGATGAAAAATCAGTTTCTGTCAATCCTGGTGACACCATATTTACAGTTATTCCATATGGAGCAAGCTCTACAGATAGACTCCTTGAAAGTCCCACCATTCCGGATTTCGCTGTTGTATAATGGCCCAATTTTGGCGGAGGATTTCCTAAAGAATATTGAGTTGCGATGTTAATAATTCTCCCTCCTTTTTTTTCTACCATTTCTGGAGCAAAAGCTTTACAACACAAAAATGTTCCTTTGACAGCAGTGGCAATTTGCTCTTCTATAATGTCCCAATCCAAATCTAAAATAAATTTGGATTTTACCGGGGCAGAAGCATTATTAACAAGGATATCAAGGCTGCCTAATCGATTTTTTACGTCTTTGGCCATCTCGTTGATATCTTCCTCTTTTGTTACATCAGCTTTGCAAAGAATTCCTTCACTTCCTAATTTCTGCATTTTCTCTAAAGTTTCATTCGCAGCAGCATCATTTTGATAATAATTGACAGCTACCCGACAACCATTTTCTGCCAGTTTCAGTGCAATTGCCGCCCCTATGCCACGGCTTGACCCTGTAACCAGAGCCGCTTTCTCTTTTAATAACATTTTATTTTCTATGTATTTGATTTTTCTGTTTCCGTCATAACCAATGCTTTTCCGTCGATAACTAATATCTTATCTTTTTTGACGGACATTTTTAGAGTAAGAACTTTCTGTGCGCCCTGCTTTTTAATTATTTCTCCAGAAACTTCCACGGTGTCTCCCACGAAAACTGGTTTTCTGAAGTTAAGCACCTGTGTTAAATATAGAGCTCCTTCTCCAGGTAAATACATACCCACAATGGTAGAAAAAAAAGAAGCTAAAAGCATCCCATGACAAACAGGTCGTCCGAACCTTGTATCAGACGCAAAAATTTCATCATGGTGTATTGGGTTACGGTCTCCCGTAACTCTCATAAATTCTTCAACTTTATCTTTTGTAATTGTAACTTCAAATTTATGCTTCTGCCCAACTTCAAACTCATCAAATTTACCCATACTACGAACTTTCTTTCAATTACCCAATATATGATCTTTTTCTGAGGGTTGTGAGATAAAACGAATTGATTTTAACACATCATAAAACATTCATAATTATAAATATATTTTTAATGCTATTACCATTATTCCCGCTACACTATAAAATATATTAGAGGTCTTTACCTTTTAATAAATCTCAACTCGCGGCATTTTGACACTGCAATAGTAAATTCTGGAATATCTTGTGATATAATTGCGCCAGCTCCAATGATCACTCCTTTTCCGACTGTAACTCCAGGTAATATTATGCAGTTTGCTCCTATCCAAACATCTTTTCCAATAAAAATATCTTTTTCACTTTCAGGCTGCTTTTTATAAGGTATTTTTTTATAAAATGAGTGATTCGACGATATAATAACTGTATTTTGACCAATACTTACATTTTCACTAATAACGATTTTTGAATTCTCTGAAGCCCAGATGCTGCAATTCGCATCAACGACTAAACCTTCCATTAAGGTAATATTTTTCCCGTATCGAAAAGATGCTGTTGGGTGAATCTCCAAGTCATCCCCTTTAGTCATTTCCTTAAGAGGGATGCAATGTTCGTACAAGTAGTAAAGTTGTTTTCGGAAAACCTCTTTGTAAAAAGTAGGAGAGCAAATATTTTTAATAATCCTGAACAGTTTTTCAGACATATTTTTTTACTAACTAATAAACCTTCTTCCTTTTCGAATACGGGTATTTGAAGTATTATAATACAACTTCAAAGACTGCCAGCCCATGTGTAAATCACATTCTCTACAAATTCCATTTTTTCTTCCGCTTCTGCTTTTAAACTCTCTTCTTGCTTTTGACAAAACAGGACCTTGCCAAACTTCTTCAATTTTTTCCTTTTTCAAATCTCCCACAACAACATTCGCGTAAATATCCGTACAGCAAAGTACTGCCCTTCCATCCCAATTAATAACCATCCATTTCCAAAGCTGATGACAGGGGGCCTGGTTTTTTAGATTATATTCTTTGTATGCTCTATGAGGAAACGAAATACAATTCTCTGACAAAAAGGAACTCTTATCAAACTCGCCTCCCCAATTGGACAAACTGTCCATAGTAGATATGGGATTAAGCTCTACAGTACAGTTAGTATGGCGCAGTTCTTTAAAAAGGGGATTATTTCGAATCGATTCTTCGTTGGTGGATGTTTTTATTCTGACATTAATTTCAATAGGCCTTTTTGCCTTATCATTCATTTGAAACAATCTCATAAGATTTTTCCATGTTTTTTCAAAAGAAACGCCCTTTAGTTCCTCAAATAATTCTTTATCCAGTTCATCCAAACTGATTTCCGTATCTACCATGTAGTCAATCAACCTAGATGCAATTTCTTCACTTAAAGCATAACCGTTTGTAATTAATTCCAGCTTATAAATCGATGGGAATTTTTGTATAAACTCTATTTTCTTTATGAATTTCGGATCTGATAACGGTTCTCCAAAAGTTCCAAACCGAACTATCCCACCGACTGATGCATAGTCCTCAATAATTTTCTCAAACAGCTCGGTACTCATTATCCCTTTCTTACCTGGTATCTTATTATTCGGACACCACGAACATTTTGCATTGCATAGATTGGTATTATCTATAATGAGAGTGCCGGGAAATTCTTCGAGTATTGCGGCATGTGGAGCAACGAGGAAATCAAAAAAAGAGGATTCGTAAAAATACCTTCTGAAATTATTAAGGGAGATGAAAAATGAATTGCGTTTAATTGAATCAAACATGATATTGTCTGTCAATTTTTATCCAAATTATGCACGAGCGAGAAAATGAATAGAATATCAGTCATGTAGCATAAGCAACCCTTAAAGGCTGCTTATGCAAATCTAAAGCTTTGCCCTACAATAGTTTTATATTATTGGCACTCAATCCCACCCAAAGATACAGAGCAAATAAAATGGCATTTTTACATCATTCTTGCAGGGGTTCTGATTATAGTTTTTTTTTTGGGTTTATAGTCTCTTACAAAAAAGACCACCCCAAAAAGACGTAAATTTTTGCTTAGTAAAATCGTAATAGTTTAGCCCACCGCAAAGAAAGATTTAAAGATTGTTAACTATTCTCTTTATGACGTTTCTCGTAATGGATATATTAAAGTTAAGCAAAATCCCTAACTTTAAATTCGACAACTTCAAAAATGTTAAGAGTTGTGCTTCATGAATAGGCTCTATCATATCAACTGCCTTTAATTCGAGGATCACTAATCCCTCTGCGACAATATCCTAACGATAACCACCATCCAATTTTACATCTTTGTACAAAACCGCATAAGGTTTTGTCTTTCAAAAGAGATACCCTTTATATCAAGTTCCCTGCAAAGACACTCTTCATAAGCTGATTCTAACAGACCTGGTCCCAGATGCCGATGAACCTCAATTGCTGCTACAATGATTTTCTTTGAATAGGTATCTTCTTTTTTTAATATCTTTTACTTTGCGCTCTTTGCATCTTTGCGGTGGACTATTACATAAAATCAAGGTCTATTCTATCCGATGATCCACAAAACATCCAGCTATAAGTCGTGAGTATAGTTTGATTTTTTTTCTGTATTTTTCTCTTTGCTTAAGAGTAAAAAAATATGCCATCAATAAATAAAATTCAATTAAAGTATTTTTAAATATATCTAATGTTTTCAGTATTACTAAATATAAAATCCCATAATGCTTTTTAAAAAAGTAAAATTTGTTTTGCTGCAGGTTAAAAGTTAAAAGGTCTTTGAAATCCTGACTGCTTTTAGAAACACTATAGCTGTGGTGATGGTATATCGTTGCTTCCGCAAGATAATAAAAAGTGTATCCGGCATTTTTTATTCTGTAACACAAATCAGCATCTTCCAGATACGCATATCCAAAATTTTCATCCAAACTTCCTACGTTTCCAATGACCTCACTTTTAATCATCAAACACCCTCCACCCGGCCAAAGCCCATCTCTCAGTTCTTTCGATTTAGAATAATCCCACTGAGAAACATCATATTTGGAAAATATTTTTGAACGGCTGATTGATTTCAAAATTGATATGGATTCATAAACCATCCCGCCAAGGCTTGGGAACCTGGAATAGGCGGATTGTGGCCTTCCGTCCGGGTATAAGACTCTGCAATTGATTGCTCCAATATGTGCATCCTTATCTATTACATCGACCATCTTCCTAAAAGTATTTTCCATAATGTACGTGTCACTATTTAGCAAAAGCATGTTTTCCCCATTTGCTATTTTTAGCCCTTGATTTACTCCACTGGCAAACCCCACATTTTTTTCATTTTGTATTAGAATCACGGAAGGAAACATAGATTTCACCATTCCCACGCTTCCATCGCTGGAGCCATTATCGACTACAATAATTTCATAATGAATACCATGGGTAAACTTTACAATAGATTCCAGGCACTTTTGTAATAAACTATCTGTATTCCAATTTACTATAATGATCGACAAGTCCATAATGTATCGTAAGCAGCTAGCTGTCAGCTTTCAGCTATAACAAAAAAATACACAGCATAGCCATCAATTAACAAAAAACGAGCTTATGAAGAGGTGACCTACCCTAAATTTTAGTACCACTCTTAGAGTGATGGTTTTATGCTGTCAATTGAAGCGTAGCGGAAATCGTATTATATTCTATCCGCCATTGCTCAATCAACACCTTGGCCTCAAAAAGAGTATCAAAAATCTCCCCATTCAAGAGTTCATCTCGAAGTTTTCCGTTAAAACTTTCAATGTATCCATTTTCCCAAGGACTTCCTGGTTCAATGTAATCGGTTTTTACACCGACATGAGCCAACCACTCCCTAACCGCCTTTACAGTAAACTCTGATCCATTATCTGAACGAATATTCTCCGGGACTCCTCTATTTGAAAATAGTTCAGCTAAAATAGCTATAACATCATCTGCTTTTATTTGTCTTTCTACTTCTATTACAAAGCACTCTCTGGTAAACTCATCGATTATTGGCAGTAACCTAATA
>DASCNB010000100.1:0-7650 GCA_036011265.1 Nitrospinota bacterium
CAAATCCTCTCGGATGGGGCGTACCGTCTCCAAGAGGTCCATTTATGCACTTTGCTCCGCTGTCGCTTCCTATCATTACATAATCCTTTTTGATAATCTCTTGAAAGTTATCTTCACACATGCAGAAATATATGGCTTCCACCTGGCTTTGCTCTTCTATTAACAGATCAAAAATAAAATCGAAAACCTTTTTTTTTCGCAGTTCAGCGCCTTCGGAAACTTTTTTTCCTTCAAGCTCTTTATTTTTATCTGTCACTACCTGGGAAATCATCACTGTTTGCCAGTGCTCCGGTTCCGGGTGGCATTTTAAAATCTCTTTTTTTATCGACTCCCTTGTTGAATTATCCCGAAGTCGTTCCATCTGTTTTTGAATTCCCCCTTCAAACACCCAATCCGGTAAAAGGGCGGAAAGGCCGGTATTAGACGCCGTGTAAGGGTACCTGTCGCAGGCGGTGTCTGAACCATTTTCTAAAGCGGTTTCTATTAATGCCAGTGCCGGTTGAATTTTATTCCAATTTTTTTTTCCGGCAGTTTTTAAATGGGATATTTGTGTTCTCACACCGGTTTCCCGACCAATCTTTATTGTTTCTTCTATTGCTTCCAGTAATTTTTCTCCTTCGCTTCTCATGTGGCAGGTGAAAAGACTATCGCATTCTTCCACAACCTTAAAAAGATTGAGCAACTCTTCTGTTTTTGAGTAACAAGAAGGAGGATATATAAGTCCAACAGACATCCCGAAAGCACCCTGTTTTAATCCATCCAGAACGATCAGTTCCATTTTTTTTATTTCATTTGGCTCCGGAGTTCTATCTTCATATCCCATAACCGATGCGCGTATGGTATTAAGTCCGAGCAAAGGCGCGAAGTTTACTGCGGTTCCTTTTTCTTCGAGTTTCTCATAATAGCCGCTCAGGTTAGTCCAGTTGAGATGAATATCAAATTGTTTAAGATAATTTTTTCGTCTTTCTTTGAGCAGATCTCCAAAAATCGGCGCTGCCGCGTAACCGCAGTTTCCCCCCACTTCAGTGGTAACTCCCTGCATAATCTTGGATTCTGCCCGCGGATCAATCAAAAGATAATAATCCGAATGAGAATGAATATCTACAAATCCCGGAGCAACCACCAGGCCGGATGCATTGAGCACACTATCAGCATCTTTTGTTTCTATCTTTCCGATAGACGCTATTTTATCTTTTTCTACAGCAATATCAGACTTGTACCCGGGTTTACCGGTACCGTCAATTATTTCTCCGTTTTTAATAATTATGTCAGCCAATAGATTGATTCTCTCAGATGAGTTTTTTTAAAATTACTACAGAGGTTGCAAAGAGCGTAGAGGAGGTTTAAAAGGGATCAGGTGACGGCTACCAGGTTTTCTGAGTTTCTGCTCCCTGACGACTGATCCCTCAACCCTGATTGTGGTTGTGACCCTGCCACTCTGCGGTAAATGAACTTTACAAATCTTTTATATTTAAAGCCAAGACTTTGTCTCTTTCCTCCCCATCACCATAAAACATTATATAATTGAAATAATTGCGCATAACTTTTTTAACATACGCTTTTGTTTCACGAAAAGGAATCATCTCAATAAAAAGATCAGGATCTGGAGTTGTTATTGTTTTCTTCCATTTCAAGGCACGGCTTAATCCTGCGTTGTAACCTGCAAGAGCTATAACCGGATCACCCTGAGCCTTTTTCAGCAAGTGAGCCAGATGCTGGGAACCAAGAGAAATATTTACTCTCGGAATGTAGAGAATTTCTTCGTGAAACGCGCTTTTATATCTCTTTTTAAATTCATGTTTACCCGTTTCCGGCATTAATTGCATCAGTCCTATGGCGCCGCTCCTCGAAAGAGAATCAGGGTTAAAAGAACTCTCCTGTCGCATTAAGCCCGCGATTAAAAAAGGATCAAGCTTATAGCCTTTAGCGTTTTCATTAATAAGCTCACGGTAAACAATTGGAAAATACAGCTTCCAATATTCCAATGACAGTTCCAACTGCTTCTTTAAAGAAAGCTCCTTTAATAAACCTTCAATGATTCTAAGCGCCTTAACGTATCCTCTTGCTTGAATATAAAGATTTCCAGCCCACAAAATTTTTTCTGGGGTGTTGACGGAAACTTTTCTTGCTATCAACCGAACCTCCCCGGCAGCATCTTCATAATGGCCAAGAGCAATGAGTTCTTTGAATCTAATAAAATGAAAACGGTCTTCATCTCTCATTTTTGTCTTTAACTCTTTATAGTCCATATAAGAATTTAATTTTCTCTGTAAAAAAGGATCAACCATTTTTAATTTACTTTCCGATTTTTTACTGAGCTTAACTTTTCCCCTGTAACCGTAATAGTTGTAAGGATACTCTTCTGCCGCCATCTTGTAAAAACTGAGGGCAGCACCGGTTTCTCCCGATTTTTCATTCGATTTTCCCGCCCAATAGAGAAGTTGGCCTCGAAGTGGAGAATCATGAAACAAGGAAGCGGATGTCTTAAATTTTTTAGCCGCAGTTTGGTAGTTCCCGGATATATAATTTATCAAACCGATATGCCAGTGCGCGCTGATTGCAAAAGATCCTTGTGGAAATTTTGCAGTCATTTTCTTGAATTGGGAAATCGCCTCCCGGTATTTTTTATTTTGATTAAAGATTCTTCCTTTAACATAAAAAGCTTTTTCAACATAGGAGCTAAGAGGAAAGTTATTAATGATTTTATTGGAATATGCTATGGCATCCCTGTGTTTTCCTATATTCCAGTATAGATTGGCAATCTTATATTGCGCTTCAGGGACACGCGGTCCGGAAGGATTTTTTGCAATATATGATTTGTAAATTTGAAGCGCTTCTTTTCTCTTTCTCATAGAAGTGTATGCTTTCGCGAGTTTAAAAGTTAAGTCTCGAAATAAATTCCCTTTCGTGTAGATTTTGAGATATTTTTTGCATTCACGGGAAACAATGGAATATTCCCCCTCTTTCATTAACAATTCAATCCTCCTGGAAATGAATTTAGGAGGGAATTTTGGAAGTTTGATTTTGGCCTGTTTCATTTCTCTAATTTTTTCTTCTGCTTCTATTGAAAATTCATTTAAAGGGAAAGAGTGAAAAAGTTTGGCAAAAGTTTCATAGGCGTCAATTATCTTCCCCTGTTTTCTCAAAATAACTCCTGTAAAAAGCATTGACTCCGGAACCAGGTCGTTTTTAGGATATTTTTCAATAATACTTGAAAAAAACTTATACGCTGTTTCTAAGTCAGCCCTGTTAAAATGAAGTTTTCCAAGAAAGAACTTTGCGTAAGGATGTAGGCGGCTCCGGGGAAACTCTTTTAAAATGCTATTTAACAGTTCAAAAGATTTGGTATCCTCTCCCAGTTCCAAGCGAACTACAGCCAGTTTTAACATGGTATAGTCTTTTAACTGCGGGTATTTGGAAAGAAGCTTCATATATATATCAACAGCATTATTCAGTTTGGAGAGCTTGCTGCTGATCTGACCTTTTAAATAAAGGGCCCTGAATTGCCAGATATCTTCCGGGCGTTCTTTTAAGAACCGGTCAACCAGTTTCTCCGCAGCGGCATAATCATCATCACCCATCACCATGACGACTTGGGCAATAGATTCTTCTGGTGAAGTATCAGCATGCAAAGGATGGCTGAGTAACAAAAAAATGAATAAAAAGAGCAACCTTTTTTTCATTAAAATCTCACGATAAAGAATTGAAAGTTTAAATTAATTTTAAACAATCACTATCGTAACATGCTAAATAGCATGATCAAAAACAAAAAAAGAGGTGAGTCTGTAATAGTAACTGCTGATAGCTGTCGCTCTCAGTTTTGGTTTGACAGCTATTTTTGATTCATTGTAAAATTCAGGTCAGGTATAATATTTAAAAAATAAAGGAAAGGAGAGTTAAATGAAAAAAATTGTTGTAATGTTTGTTGCTCTGTTTTTAATGAATACATATGTAATGGCTCAGGGATTTACACTTAAAAGCGATGACCTTGTGGGACAACTAACGAACAAGCAGGTATTTTCCGGATTTGGTTGCACCGGAGAAAATATTTCACCGGCATTGTCATGGGAAAATGCTCCAAACAGCACAAAAAGTTTTGCAGTTACAGTGTACGATCCGGATGCCCCAACAGGAAGTGGCTGGTGGCATTGGGTGGTTTTTAATCTTTCTGAGAAAGTTCATGCATTAAAAGGAAATGCCGGGAATATCGATAAAAAATTAGCTCCGAAAGGGAGCATCCAGAGCATAACGGATTTTGGAAAGGCCGGTTTTGGGGGAGCATGCCCTCCAAAAAGAGATAAGCCTCATGCTTATATTTTCACAGTATATGCTTTAGATGTAGCAAAATTGGATTTAAATTCTAATTCTCCACCAGCTATGGTGGGTTATTTTTTAAATCAGCATTCTTTAGCAAAAGCATCATTAATTTCTTATTACGGAAGATAGAAAAGGAGTTAACACGTAAAGGCTTCGTAAAGAGAAAAAAAAAGAAGAAGAAGTAAGTCAGCACGTACGCATATGAAACAAATACATACCTGTTATCGGTACTTGAGTACATAAACCACAACAGCGGTAAACAGTGTAAAGTTTATTATACCGAACACTTTAAATACAATATCGTGAGAAATGAGTACCGCTGGAATCATAAGAATAAGACAGAACCATACCCCCAATGTCCACGTTAGAGAAAAATCCTTTGAAGAGCCTCTTCTTCTTATTTTCAAAATCAGCGGGATGTTAAATAAGGGAAGCGCAATGCTGGCAATGACTCCTATTTCTTTAATTACGTTGATAGCCTCCATGAAGCGATTACCTCAATCTTGCACGCAAAAGTTTGCCGATGCTGCAAGGCGGCAAGTACGCAGTCGTAGTTTTTTACTTCAAGTGCTTGACAACGCAGCAGATTTGGTGAAATTTTTGCGCCTTTTGGTGGTAAATTTTTTAAAATTATTATAATAAAAACTTTAATTAAACGGGTTTAGGCGCTGTTTGGTTCTTTTTTTTACAGCGCCTTATGCAGGGCTAACCTTTTTATTGGTTGGTATTGCTGAAATACAGTAATGCTCTATAAATAAACTCTTTAAAAATATTTATTATGCAAGATTAAGGTATTATATCACAGGAGTATATGAGGATTGCCAATTTAGCATAGCTTTAGTAGCTTTGACCCTTCTGTAAACCGTTTGGAGTACCTCAGTCAGGCATTTTCATATAGTATTTCGTACACTATCGGGGTAAACTGAACTCAAACGTACTAATACAAAGGATAGTTACCATGAGACGAATTGAAGACATAACAGAGGCCATTCGTCAATATGATCCAGAGGCGAATATAGATATTATTTCCAAGGCTTATGTCTTTTCAGCCAAGGTTCATAGGGGACAAACACGCCTTTCAGGTGAGCCTTACATGTCCCATCCCTTAGAAGTTGCCTATATTCTTACCCAGTTGCACATGGACGCAATTAGTGTAGCGGTTGGACTGCTGCATGATACGGTAGAAGATACTTTTGCAACCCCTGAAGAAATTAAAAAAAGTTTTGGTGAAGAGATAATGCTGTTAGTTGACAGTGTAACTAAAATCAGCAAAATCCATTTTGCGTCTCATGAAGAACAGCAGGCAGAAAATTATAGAAAAATGATTCTGGCCATGTCTAAAGATCTTAGAGTGATATTAATTAAATTGGCTGATCGTACTCATAACGTGAGGACTTTGGGCTTCATGCCGGAGGACAAGCAAAAAGTGATTGCGCGTGAAACACTGGATATCTACGCCCCTCTTGCCAACCGTCTCGGGATAGGGTGGCTCAAACAGAATTTGGAGGATTACTCTTTTCGATATCTTTATCCAAAAGAGTATAAATTTATTGAAGAGAGCGTTGCTAAAGGGGCTGAAGAGCGGCAAAAAATTATTGATTCAACAACTCAAATTGTAGAAGAGAAATTATCGAGTTCGGGCATCCCTGTAAAAGTTATGGGTCGTTCAAAACATTATTACAGTGTTTTTAACAAAATGCGACGGCAGGCCGTTAGTTTTGAAGAAATCCATGACCTCAGGGGGATAAGACTTATTACAGATACTTTACAAAACTGCTATTCCCTTTTGGGGACTGTCCACTCCTTCTGGAAACCTATTCCAGGGAAAATAAAAGATTATGTAGCCTTGCCCAAAGCCAATATGTATCAATCTCTTCATACCACGGTTATCGGACCACATGGGGAACGGGTTGAATTTCAAATACGAAGCGAAGAGATGCATCGTATTGCTGAAGAAGGCATTGCTGCTCATTGGAGATATAAAGACATTGCCAGCAACAAAAGTAAGGACGATGAGCATGAAAAACAATACCTATGGCTCCGCTATTTGCTGGATTCTCATAAGGAAGTAAAAAATCCGAAAGAATTTCTGGAAATGGTAAAAATAGATCTTTTTTCAGATGAGGTCTATGTTTTTACTCCAAAAGGAGAAGTCAGAAGTTTCCCCCGGGGCGCCACTCCTATTGATTTTGCATATCAAATACATACTGATGTCGGACATAGATGTTGTGGCGCAAAAGTAAATGGCAAAATGGTTCCTATACACTATCAGTTAATGAATGGAGATATTGTAGACATTATGACATCTCCTAATCATGAACCTAGCAGGGATTGGTTGAAGATAGTTGTTAGCGCGCGAGGGAAATCAAAAATTAAAGCGTGGATGAAAGTCCAGCAGCGAGAAAGGAGTACGACTCTTGGGCGAGAAATTTGTGAAAAGGAAGTCATAAAATACAATATTTCTCCGGCGAAAGTTATGAAACCGAAACATCTTGAAGAGGCGGCAAAACATTTTGGATTTCCTGGCGTGGACAGGCTTCTGGAGGGGATCTGTTATGGAAAAGTATCTTTAAAAAATTTGATGCTTCAAATAATCCCGAAAGAAATTTTTAATGAGGTCGAAAGGAAAAAAGAATCTACTTTTCACCGGTTAGTTAAAAGAGTTATTAATAAACCGGCTAAAGGAGTGCTTGTAAAGGGATTAGACGACATCATGTTTCGATTTGGAAAGTGCTGCAATCCAATACCGGGTGATGGAATTATCGGTTTCATTACAAGAGGCCGGGGAGTTTCTGTTCATCAAAAAGATTGTCCGAGCATTAGCGATATAGAATATGATTCAGAACGCAGGATTAAGGTCGAGTGGGATTCAGAAGCAAATACTAAACGCCCGGTACAATTATCTATTGCTACTCAGGATAAGCCAGGTCTTCTGGCTCAAGTATCCAATGTTATAGGGTCAATGGAGATCAATATCTCTGCCGTACAAACGATAAAAGTTGAAGGTGATGGAGCTGTCATAAATCTATCCGTTGAAATTAATGGTTTAAAACAACTTAGCAGGATTATGAAAGATGTCCGGAAAATCAAAGGAGTGAAAGACGTAGAGAGAGTAAAAGAATTAAAACATTAAGTCAAAAAACTATTAAATTGAGGCTTCCCGTAGCAAGCCCTTTACCAGCATGGTTAAGGAAAAGTTGTGAGGGATGGTTCACTATCCACATTCAAAAATTTTATAGAGAAGTCTGAATTTTATGGAGATTAATCAATCAATACAAATGTTTTCACTTTTGGCGTTGCCACTGCTCCTTGCTCTCACTCTTCATGAGTTGG
>DASCNB010000101.1:0-4717 GCA_036011265.1 Nitrospinota bacterium
TACGGTGGAATTGCAAAAGTAATCATTCCTAAGCGTCCTCCCCAGAACAACAGTTCTTTTGTAATGCCATCTACTTTAACTGCAAGAATGTCTTTACCTAACCCGGCAAGATGAGAGAATATTGAATATTTAAGAGAATCGTCATAGACAAATCCTTCATACGCGTCGTCCGTTACTACAATAAGAGGTTTACCCGATTCCTTAACAGCTTCTTTAAGGGTTGAACATATTTCTTCTGCTGCTTCCTTCCCTGGCGAATAGCCGGTGGGATTATTCGGAAAATTTAACAGGACAAATGTCTTGTCCTGGTTTTTTGCTGTCTCAATTATAGCACTCTTCAGTCCCTCGTAGTTAAAACGATTTTCTCGAAATAGGGTAAAAGATTGGATACCGGCGCCGATATTTTTTTTAATTATCGCATCGTAGTTTCCCCATCTTTTTTCCGGGAGAACAGCCTTATCCGTAGGAGTGAGGAACATACGGCATAAAACATATATCCCCATTGTAATACCCGGAATTGCATATGGCAGGGTAATAATTGATTCAATTGCGGGATTGTGGTCCTTTAATTTAAAACCGATCCATTTTTTCCAATTGTTCCTAACTGAAGGAATGCCTAATACCGGGGCATAACTAAAGATTTCCTCGGGTTTAAAGCTATTGTACAGTTCTTTAAAGGCTGAAAGGTGGAATATTTCTACCTTGTCAGAGGAGGAATCCATATATTCGGAAGGTTTGCCTGTAGCAACTCCAACAGTGGAGTCAATTTCCGCTTCTTTTTTCGCTCTCGCGCTCCATTCAACAATTCCCGGGGGTTGGGAAATTTCTTTGCCGAAATCAGAAAGTAATTCAAAAATACCCGACTTTTTTAGAGCATTAAATTCCATGATTTTAAAAACTTGTATTAAGTAAATTAACGACGGATAAACAAAGGATACCCTGTTAAGATATTACCGTTTTAAGCAGAAATGAATAATATTCCGCGATTTCTGGCAGCATTAAGTTAATTTTAGCGTTTCTCTACCAGGCCTTCCAACGGGGTAAAGACAAAAAAAATGGATTGGGAAATTAAAACCCAATCCTTCATAGAGGCGCCTTTATTTCTGGTCCATATAATATCACAATGGAAAATTTAATTAAAGAGTTAAAATAACAAATAAAAGCTATTTTATAATAATACCCTCTCTTAGCCCAAAATCACTGATAGTTAATTCCTTTGCGTTAAAAAGTTCCATAACCTCCAATAAAATAACTCCGCCCGGAATTATTAAATCCTCCCGCCCGTGTTCCATTGCCCGGATGGCTTTTCTTTCAGCAGCGGTTTTTGATTTTAGCTCAGCAAAAATATTTTCTATTACAGAGAAACTCATTTTGTGTCCATTTACAGCAACAGCGTCGTAAGGGAAAAGGTCCAGATCAAGAGCGGCAAATTGAGTGGAAGTGCCGGCAGTTCCTATCAGGGTAAAGTCTCGAACATGTCCTATTTCTTTCTTTACTTTTGTCAGTTCTTTTTTTACCTCAACTCTTAGAGTACTAAGTTCCTTCTGATTTACCGGGTCTGATTTGATATGTTTTTCAGTGAGATGGACGACGCCTATTGGAATTCCAATGATCTTTAAGCTATTACACCGTAAAAGCTTCTCTTTTTTAGGCGCTGTTAGTTCTTGTTTTTTACAGCGCCTTATGCAAAGCTCGGAAGAATTTTCTGTTTGCTTACCGGATCGGTAGCTCCATTTGATTTCGGCCTTCCATGGCCTCAACCCTTCGGGCAGTCTTCCTTCGGAATCTGTCCAATTCGGTTTTCCATTCCGAATTGTGGTTGCGGCAACTTGCCGTTTTATGGGATCTGCATGTTTATCGACAAGAATGAACTCAGTGCTTCCACCACCGACGTCGAAGATTATGGCTGACTCGGGTTTTTCCCTGAGCCCGCTTAAAACACCGAGTGTGGCAAGACGCGCCTCTTCTTCCTGGTCAATCACTTCTAAATGCAGTCCGGTTTCTCTTTTTGCCTTTCGGACAAACTCTTCTCCGTTTTCCGCTTCCCTTACTGCGCTGGTAGCTACCGCTCTTACATTAGAACAGTTGTATTTTTTTATATCTTTCGAATAAATAATTAAAGCGTCAAGAGTACGCTGAACAGCGGCGTCATTCAAATAACTATGATTGTAAAGGCCTTCCCCGAGGCGTGTGATTATTCTACGACAAAAAATTTCTGTAAAGTTTCCATCATGAGCTAAATCCGCGATGAGAAGGCGGGTGGTGTTTGTGCCAATATCGATAGCTGCTTTACGGATCATTTGCTGTTACCCTTTTTTAAAAAAAGGAAAGGAAACATTGCTGTCAATGGTCAACAACATATAAAATCCGAAAGCAAGAGCAACAATATTAAGTCCCCATGCGGAAAGCAATGGAGGGAGCGCTCCACCATGACCTATAGAAATGAACATGCTGAATAAATAATAATAAATGAAACCCACGATAATGCTCAAACCGCATGAAAATACAATTCCGCCGGCGCGACTCGACCGGAGAGAAAAAGGTATGGCAATAAGGGCCATAATGATGCAGATGAAAGGATAAGAAATTTTATAATGGAAATCCACATCATACCGGGTGGAATCCAGGCCTTCATTTCGTAGTTTTTGCCTGTATCGATGGATATGTCTCATGCTCATTTCATTTTCTTTTCGTTCGATTCTAAAAAAGTCTTCCGGATTCTCAGAAAATCGGTATTTTGCGCTTTTATAATAACTGCTTTCCGGATTGCGTAAATCATTAAATTTTCGTACATATGCATCTTCAAATATCCAGTCATTTCCGTCATGCATGGCAGTGGAAGCGTCGAGCCGCATTGCTAATGAGTTTCCAGATTCGTAAAAGTAAATGTGAACTCCCCTGAATGTCCTGTTTCTGGGATTCAGGTATTCAATATTCCAGAGGGTATCGTCTTTTGAGCGGTACCATATCTTGTTTTCTTGAATAATGCTTCTGGGTTTTCCTTTACGAACCAGGACATTTTGAATATAGTTGGCTTTTTGGTTGGTAAACGGAGTGATAAACTCATTGCTTACAATTGAGACTGAAGTAACTAATGCAGCAACAAGAAGAATGGGTGTGGTAATGGATAAGAGACTTATTCCGCCCGCGCGCATTGCCGTAAGTTCGGAGTTTCGAGATAAAGAACTGATACATATTACTGTGGCAAGGAGTATGGAATAAGGCGCCATCATAAAAAATATTTGTGGGATCGTAAACAGATAAAAACTAGCAACAGTAGAAGGAGGGACCTTGCCGATAATAAATTCGTCAATATTTTCAAAAAAACTGATTACCACAAACAGGATGATCAATGTAAGTATTGATAATAAAACCTGCCTGATAAATTCATAAAGGACATATTTGCTTAAAATGTTCACTTTAGTTTACTCTTTCATTTGTCTCTTGGTGATTTTGAGGCAATTTTATTACCTACGGTCCCGCCGTTACAAATAATTATCAGGCAAGTCGTTTTCAAAAAGAATTATATCACCGGCTTTGAGTATTGTCTGCAGGTATTGAGAAGCCTTGTCCAGCGATTCGACGTTTTTCATTTTATTGGAAGAAAACTTTTTTTCTTCCAGACCGGCAATTATCGGGCCTGCCTGTGTTTTTCCGACAACGATGACGTAATCGCATATTTCGGCTGCCCTTTCACCCAATTTTTTGTTTTCTTCGTATTCAATTTCTCCCAGTTCAATAAGTCCGGGGGTAACAAGTATTTTTTTTCCTCCTTTAAAGCTCCTTAAAACGTCCAGAGCCATCCTGGCTCCGACCGGGTTAGAATTAAACGCATCGTCAATAACAACCATTCCGTTGGGATTTTTTATTAACTGCAGTCGATGGGGAATCGGTTTTATATCTTTTGCGGCGATTTTGATTTCTTCCAGGGTCATTCCGTAGTGGAGGGCAACCGCTGTAGCCGCTAATATATTATTGATGTTTTGTCGTCCGAGCAGATCGGTTTTTATTTCTACCTCGGACCGTCCGTTTTTAAGAATAAAACCGCTCCCATTGGAATCAATGGAAATGTTTTTTGCTTGAACAAAGGTATAAGAAGTTTCTTCTTTTTGATCTATCTTCTTTTTATCGAAATCAGTGCCGAATAAAAATATATTTTGGAAGCGCCTTTTATTTACCATGTCGACGCAAAGAGGATCATCACCGTTTAATATAGCAGTGCCATCATCCGGCAAAGATTTTAATAGCTCATATTTTGTTTCTGAAATGTTTTTAAGAGAACCAAACGTCTCAAGATGCTGTGGACCGACGGCAGTTATAATTCCTGTCTCCGGTCCAACCAAATCGCATAATTCTTTAATCTCTCCTATACGCCTGGCACCCATTTCCACTACAAAAAAATCATGGTCCGGTTCCAGGTCTCCACGAATAACCTTACAAATCCCCATGGGGGTATTGTAACTTTCCGGAGTTTTTAGTGTTTTGTATTTTACGGATAAAAGAGTGTGTAATATATTTTTGACGCTGGTTTTTCCATAACTCCCTGTGATTCCTATAATCTTTGCTTTACTCCCGCGTACTATATGTTTGGCGGACCGCATGTAATATTTATTGATAAAGGTTTCTATTGGGTGGTTGATTAATGTCCCGAGCAAAATAAAATAGAAGGCAAGCTGGTACATGATTTGAGCGGCAATAACAACAAATATAACCAGAA
>DASCNB010000102.1:0-29234 GCA_036011265.1 Nitrospinota bacterium
TCGCTGTTCATCTGAAAAAACCACTGAAGGCTTATGACGACAATAAAAGGAAGTATTGCATCGGAAGGCATAAAAGAAAGCATCTGAGAAGTACGTTCCATTCCATAGAGTTCCACAAGTCTATCGGTAATATTGAAAAACCCTCCGGCATTGTGCATAGCAATTACAGCATAAAGAATGGTCGCAAGCATCATAATAGAAAACTGGATAATATCCGTTGCGATTACGCTTCTGAGTCCACCGGTAGTGGAGTAAAGCGCTACGAAAATAATCATCATAGACAAGCTTATAAAGTTGTTGGTTGTGGCGATGAAGGTTTCAAGACCTGTAACATTGGAAGAGAGAGGAATGTTGATGGCTACAGCCATATTATATATGAGTTGATACAGTCCTGAGGGTATCCACAGATGCCAGGGAAGAAATATTTCAAAAATACGGGTAGCGGCAACAAGGACCATGGCCAAAACCACACAATTAATAATGGTTCCGTAGTAGATGCCTTTAAGCCCGCGCAAAAGAAGTACCGCATTGCCACTATAGCGGATTTCTGTAAATTCCGCGTCAGTAATCACCCCGGCTTTTCTCCATGCTTTGCCAAGAAGATAACCCATCATTAAGAAGGCCAACGCGTATATCCAGAGTCTCCAGAGCCCGGCAATGCCACTTGTGACAATAAGGCCAGTTACAAGCAATGGTGTATCTGCAGCATACTGCGTAGCCGCCATGCTAATGCCGGCCTTCCAGCCTTTTATGCTTCTCCCCGCAAGTAAATATTCTGTAAGGTTTTGAGACGCCCTGGCTTTAGAACGAAACCCGGAATATATAGCTTGAGCGATAAAAGCAAGAACAATGATTACATCAATAAAATGCATAACGCGGCAAGTTACCGGAACCACAATTCGGTATGGAAAGCCGAATTGGACGAACGTTTTTGCAATCCGCCCGGCAGGGTTGAGGTCAGGGAAGACCGAAATCAAATGGAGCTACCGCTCCGCTGCAAATAACAAAAAATTCTTCCTAAGCCTTGCATAAGGCGCTGTAAAAATCACAACTAAATACCGTCTAAAAAAGAAGTTTTTACAGTGTAATAGCATAACGAATTACCTTGATCTGGTTGCAGCCTTTCAGCTTGTTATATCAAATGGATTATCTTTTGGCTATCAATTTGCGAGAAGTGTGAGCTATTGCAAAGCATAGATAGAATTTTATCTATTAATCAACTAAAAAAACATTGACATGTCGGTTAGCTATATGTATAAAGATGTATAAGGTTGTATAATGTTGCTGGTACGCGGTTTTAGAGATACGCATGGAAGAATATTTTACAATAAGTGAAGCAGCAAAGCGAATTGGGGTAAACCCTGTAACATTGAGACGATGGGATAATAGTGGCAAATTCCCATCAAAAAGACACCCTATAAATAATTACCGCGTATATTCAACAAAACAAATCGAACACATTGTTAGCGAAACCGGTATTCAATATACAATTTATCAAAAGCCTCTGGAATTGCCTCCTGTCATATCTACAAATTTGGGGAAATTATTTAAGGAAAAAGCTCTGCCTTTTCTTCGCAGCCTGGATAGTGAATCTGTTCAGTTAGTATTTGCTGATCCTCCATACAATATAAAAAAAGCTGAGTGGGATTCTTTTGAATCTCAAAAAAAATATGTTGAATGGAGTCTCGAGTGGATTGAAGAGGTGGAAAGGGTTCTTGACCCAAAAGGAAGTTTATATATATGCGGCTTTTCTGAAATTCTCGCTGATATTAAATGGGCGGCAAGTCATCTCTTTAAAGGTTGTAAATGGATTGTCTGGTTTTACAGGAACAAAGCTAATTTGGCGAATGACTGGGGACGTTCTCATGAAAGTATGTTGCATTTCAGGAAGAGTAAAAAATTCATTTTTAATACCGATGCTGTAAGAATCCCATACAACGCCCATACTCTCAAATACCCGAGTCATCCCCAGGCTGAGACATCACAATATGGTAACGGAAAGAAACATGTGTGGACTCCCAATCCAAACGGAGCAAAACCAAAAGACGTTATGGAGATTCCTACATTATCAAATAGTTCATGGGAACGCATGGCTCATCCAACGCAAAAACCTGTTGAACTGGTGAAAAAATGTGTTTTGGCTTCATCAAATCCTGGAGATACAGTAGTAGACCCTTTTGGTGGATCAGGAACAACTTATGCCGTTGCAGAAGCGCTTAATCGGAAATGGTTGGGATGCGAGCCCAAAGCTAATTACTGTGGGACAATTCGTAAAAGATTAAAGCACAAAACACATATCAGGCGTATTGCAAAAGGTACGGATGAGCGTGAAGCTATAAAACGGAGAGTTAAGTTAAGGGGCTGAGAATTCAGGAAGATATTCAAGTAAGAATTTTGAGAAAGGTAATACGTGTTTATTATAAGGAGCTTCTTTAGTTTTTGGTGGCGGATCAAGAAAGTAAACACCCTCAAGAACACAAAGGAATTTCGTATAAACCATAAATAAACCAGAAACAAAGGTATAGCTTATACCTTCTTCCTCTTTACGTTGAACATCATTTAAGAATATCCCGACTACTTTGACAGGATGCCCTGCAAATCTCTCCATCAATAATTTATCCAGGAAAATCTTTCCCATTCTGTCTTTTGAAGAATTCTTTAATGAAAGAACAATTTCTCTTTTATCTATATTCTTGACATTAGATTTAACAGTTTTAAAAGGAGAAATAATCATATCTGTCTCGCAAGAATACATTTTCTCTCCTTCTTCAGTCGGATATGGAATTTTGAAGACTACTTTCTTATTGGAAATTCCTGCCTTGCTTATAACTAAACGGATGAGTTCCTCAAACCTGTTTCCCACGTGTTTACGCGCGCTATTGGGATTACTTAGAAGATCTAAAGCAACTCCCACAGATTGCTGAATGGTGTAAGTAACACTATCAACAATATAGAATTCTTTCGTAGAAAATGTCTTCTTTCTACCTTGCAGTTTATCCAGAATAGACAAGTACTTTTTTGTTTGAGTTTGAAATTTATCCGGATTAAAAATAAATAGATTATTGCATATCGGCCGGACAAACTTTTTAGTTCCTGCCGCTTCTGAAGATAGGAGGGTATAACCTCTTGTTTCCTTTCTTCCTGAGATAATGCTTGGTAAATATATCAGAACTCTTTTGGTAACGTCTATAAACTCATCAAGACTTTGTTTTTGAGATTGAATATCTTTAATTAAAGGGTTCATAGCTTTTCTATAAAGGTACTTACAAATATTTTTTAATCTAATATTTCCCTATCCGGTCTCTCAAGTCCACATTCTTCCCAAACATAATTAAAGAAAGGGCGAAGAATAATAGTTGTTTTTTCTTTATAATCATTAATTGATCCTTCATAAATAATATTTTTCCCTATAACACAACCTCCTGTCCTTTGAGATCCGTTTCCTAATGACATTTGATATCCCTCTACGTCAGTCGCTCCTGCAATAAATTGTAAAGGTAACTGTAATTTTAAGGTTTCAGAGGCAAGCTTTAGATAGTTGGTCAAAGTTTTAGTAAAAACCTCTTCAAAATAAGCACAAGGGAAAAAACCAAAATCGACTTTGGCAAACTCCATTAGATTATTTTTTTCTATGCAATGTGCATTAACACCCCAGAGTTCACCACTCTTAAAAAGTTGAGATATGTTAAGTATTCTGTCTTCAGCAATATCACAAGCATAACTTCCGTATTTATTCCTGCCATAATAAACCCCTATATTGCCCTTATTCATTGGCATTAAATTGCCTAACCGAGCTAAATCTACAGCTTTCTTGCTTGTATCAACATGAGTTAATGGAATTGACGGAATTATACGAAGAAATACATGCTGGACATCTGGTATCCCTCCAGTCGCATGATGCCTGCCAGGCTCAAGGATATTCTCATCTGGTTCCAAGAAAGTTGAAGGTTTTGTTGTTGCTGGTATTGGTTGATATTCTTTTGACTCAACTATAGATTCTTTTATTAAATAATTTTTCAAAATAAGCTCTATTGCGCCAACCAGTTTACTCGTTAATTCAGCTTTTATTTTTGTCCGTTCCTCGGGTGAAGCATTTTCCTCCAAACTGTATATAATGGGAAAGCGAAGATGGCGCATATCAAAAGGCAGGGTTTCACTTGTGGGTACTCCAAAAGCCGAATTCATTATTGGAACGATGCGTTCATGGCCAACTTCTTTAAGAGCCCAACCATACTCGATAAGAACATTAGAATTTTGAACAGGTCTACCTCCATTGGTTCTACCTACAAAGGTTAAGTCAGGTACAAATATTCCGCACTTTGATATCTTCTCAAATATAACATCTGCTATTGGGGGTATCCCGGGGATATCTTTAGTGTCTTTATCTAACTCTATTCCCTCATCACGCAGAGCTTCTTGTATATTTATATTTTTGCCAACTTTATTTATAGCCTTCTTAAGGGCATCTTCTATAAAATTACGGTTAACTTTATTTGAAATATCGCTTTGCCATGAATAAAAAATTGTAAAAGCCATTGGCAGGTAAATGTTATGATAACAAAAATACAATAAATTAATGCTTTACAAGAATGAATTTCTTGCAACATGCTATCTTGAATGAAATATCAAATAAGTATTATGAAGGACTATAGCATTTTTTAAATACACTATAAATGAAAATCAATAAAAATTGAATTGTAAGTCGGGCTATGTTTTAATTTCAATATGACTCAAGCGCTCAAAACCGATCTTTATCAATTAACCATGATGCAGGCATATTTCGCGGGAAACCACAACCCCTATGCAACGTTTGATTATTTTGTGAGAAACATCCCCTTTGGATCTTACCTGCTGGTTGCCGGTATTCCTTCTGTGCTTTCATATATTAAAGAATTACGTTTTGATCCTGACGATCTTAAATACCTAGCTGAACAAAATCTTTTTACCAACACCTTCCTCAAGTATCTCGAAAATTTTAGTTTTACAGGAGAAATATCCGGAATACCTGAAGGAGAATTGGCTTTTCCCAGGGAACCGATTCTACGTGTAAGAGCGCCTATTATGGAAGCGCAGCTCATTGAAAGCTTTATTCTCAACAAAATAAACTTCTCCAGCCTTATAGCGACAAAAGCTTCCCGCGTGGTATATGCGGCAAGGGAAAAACTCGTAGCCGAGTTTGGACTGAGAAGAGCCCAGGGAGAGGCACAACTTGAGGCGACAAGGGCGTGTTTTATTGGCGGATGCTCCGCGACTTCTAACGTCTATGCGGGAAAGAATCTGGGAATTCCTGTCACAGGAACTATGGCTCATTCTTATGTAACAAGTTTTGAAAATGAAACTGACGCGTTCCGAATATATAGCGAGACTTTTCCCGATAACACCATCTTGCTGATTGACACTTATGATTCTTTAGAAGGAGCGCGAAAAGCTGTTAAGATTGCAAGAGAGATGGAGTCTCAGGGGCATCAGCTTAAAGCAGTTCGCCTTGATAGCGGAAATCTTCTGGAACTTTCTAAAAAAGTGCGCGATATCTTTGATAAAGCCGGATGCTCTTACGTAAAAATTTTTGCGACTTCTGATCTTAATGAATGGAAGATACAGACGCTTTTACAAAATGGAGCAACGATCGACGCGTTCGGAGTGGGAACCGAAATGATAACCGCAACTCCTACTCCGGCACTTGGTGGTGTTTATAAGCTTGTTGAAATTGAAGATGCTAATGGCAATTCGATCCCGAAGATGAAGCTGTCAAACGAACAGGAGAAAGCAACTTTGCCGGGAAGGAAGACAGTATGGCGACTTTATGATTCCAATGGACTGCTAAAAGAAGACATTATTGCTCTTGATGATGAAAAGATTGAGTATTCAGGCAAGTTTAGAAAAATTCATATGTCATTTGTTGAACAAGGAGAGGTTGTTTTCCAAATTCCACCTCTAAAGGAGATTCATGATCAGGCGCAAAAAAATCTCTCTCTTCTTCCGGAAGAACATAGAGTCCTTGATGCTGCTCCATCGTATCCTGTAAAACTAAGCACTGGCCTGGAAAAACTTACTCAGAACCTTAGCCGTTCTTTGCAATCACCCGAGCTAAAAAAAACAGGACCAAAATAAAATCAGCAACAAATCCCATATTTTATTCCGGAAGTTGAAAACCTTTTCCGGCAAACTGGATATTTGCTTCATCTTCACACCGGGGTGGGGATACGGCATGAACGCCACCGCAGTGGGGACATTTCCCGACAAATGTGCCTAAGATAAACTCACCGCCACATCCACGACATTTTGTTTTTAACCCTCCATCAGGAAGTGGTTGGTTTCTCACACCACCACCATGGGCGTTATACACAAATTCTACTAAGTCTTTTCCTTCTGAAAAGGGTCCTGCTCCCGAAGGACCGCAACTACCACAATCACTCATAATATTTGATCTCCTTTATTAATTTCAGCAATTATTTATTGAAGCATACTGTCTATCTATAATATCATACCAAAGCAAACCTGCAACAAAAAAAATTTTTACATGATAATAGTCTATTAGCCTTAAAAAGGGCTTGTAATTCAGACAACAGCTTGGAGTATAATATTACTCAGTCCAACTTTTCTTTGTAAAGAGTCCTCTAAAGAAGCTTACAAATGGAATGTAAAAGAAAATTCCCCAGAACAAATGCAAACCTGCAGGTAAAATATGGCCTGGTTAGCTGGGATGACTCTCCCCATCTTCTGGAACAAAATGCCATGGTGGCAAAATCTAACGATATAAGTGCAAGAGGAATACGGTTCACCCATGAACTCAATTTGACTAAAAAAACTTTAAAGAAATTACAGGATGGCTCTGTTAAACTCAACTTGGAATTCACACTACCAAATGAAGAAAAATCTATAAACATTTTAGGCAGGGTGATTTACTGCGGGGATGATGAAGATAATGAAGAGGATATAAAAAATCAATGTATAGGCGTTTATTTTCTTGATATTTCTCCCAATGATTTATTAAGAATTGACAGGTTTGTGCAATCATCTCTTAACCTCACCTGAGTTGAAAGGTTTTTATTTGTCTGATTTAACTACCCAGCTTTAAGTTTTTCCCTTTTCAATCCTCGTTTGTATAGAGAATAAAGGAATCTATGCTAATAGACTCTCACGTGCATCTGGAGATGCCACAGTTTGATGAAGACCGCAAAGAGGTTATAAACCGCTTTCTAGTTAATGGTGTAGGACTGATCATTAATATCGGGTCCAGCCTTGAAAACAGCAAAAAGGCAGTGGAATTAGCCCGGAAGCATAAATTTATCTATGCAACAGTCGGAATTCATCCCCATGACATTAAGAATGCGAACGCTCAAACTTACGCGGAAATTGAAACCCTTCTGAAAAATGAAAAAGTCGTTGCTGTTGGGGAAACCGGCCTCGATTATTATAAGAATTACAGCCCACATAATGTTCAGGTAGAAGGGTTCAAAAGGCATATCCAAATCGCTAAAAAACATAACAAACCTATTATTGTTCATTGCCGTGAAGCTGAAGATGAGGTTTTGTCCATCCTTAAGAACGAATCTGCTAAAGAAATTGGCGGAATTATTCACTGTTTTTCCGGCAGTATGCAGTTTGCAGACGAATGCTTAAATTTAGGTTTTTATATTTCATTTTCAGGCAACATTACTTATCCAAAAGCAAAAAATTTAAGGGAAGTTGTCAAAATAGTGCCTTCCGACAGATTATTGATTGAAACAGATGCTCCTTTCCTTTCCCCTCAATCGAAGCGGGGTAAAAGAAACGAACCGGCATTTGTTCAATATGTCGCGGAAAAGGTTGCTGAACTCAAAATACTCTCCCGGGAAGATGTTGAGAGAAACATTTCAAGAAACATTCACAGACTTTTTGGTATTGGGGATTACCAAGATAAACCAAAAACAGCTTATAAGATCAGAAATTCCTTGTATTTAAATATAACAAACCGATGCACAAACCATTGTGTGTTCTGTGAAAGAGAAACCGATCCTTTTGTTCAGGGACATAATCTAAGACTTGCTAAAGAACCGGAGATCGAGGAATTATGGGAGGAGATCGGAAATCCAACTGAATACGATGAGATAGTTTTTTGCGGTTACGGGGAACCAACGCTCCGCCTGTCGTTAATCCTTGATTTGGCAAAAAAAATAAAGGCACATGATGGTAAAGTCCGACTCAATACCAATGGACATGGAAACCTGATCCATAAGCGCGATATCCTGCCGGATTTTGAAGGATTGATAGATACAATTTCCATAAGTCTAAACGCTGAAACTGAAATGAAGTACAACGAAATATGCCATCCTGGATTTGAAAGCAATACCTTTGAGGAAGTTAAGCGATTCATCAGGAAATCTAAAAAATATGTACCGAATGTAGTCGCGACGGTAGTAGACATCCCCAATAAATTAGATACCCGGGAATGTGAACGAATCGCGAAAGAGTTAGGAGTGGAGTTTCGTGTGAGAAGTTACAATGTAGTGGGTTAGTTTAAATGATTTTAGATTTAGCTTCGCAGATTCGCCCAAAGGAGAGTTCCTGTGTAGGCTTGAATTCAAATTGCAGATTACATATATTAAAAAAAATCTATAGTCAGAAATCCCAAATTTAAAATTTCTATTTGATGGGGTTTGGTAAATCAATAAACTTCACTTTGATCTTGAATTTTTTTTGTAAATGAATTCCAAGCTCCTGTATTCCAAATCTTTCCGTTGCATGATGTCCTGCAGCGATATAATGAATTTTTTCTTCCTTGCACAGGTGATAAACCCATTCCGTTGCCTCGCCTGTTAGAAAGAGATCGGCTTTTTTCTTTATTGCTTCCTTGACCAGTTCAGGAGCTCCACCACTGCATACAGCTACTTTATTTATTGAGTCATTTCCGAATTTAAGCGTTAAGATATCTTTATCAATGGTTTGTTTAATTTTTTTTACAAATGCATTTATGTTTTCCTTTCTTTTTGTATAGCCTATAAAACCGATACTTTTCCCTTCATATGTTCCAAATGGCTCCCGTTTAATCAGGTTCAGTTTTTTAATTATTTGGGCATTGTTCCCATACACAGGGTGAGCATCCAATGGAAGATGGTATCCGGCCAATGAGATATTGTTTTTTAACAGTTGTGATAACCTTTCTTTAACACTTCCATGGATCACACGGGAATCGGAATCCCAAAACATCCCGTGATGCACCAATACCAGGTTCGCGTTTTCTTCCTTTGCATGATTGAAAAGCTCTAAAGAGGCACTGACACCGGTTACGATTTTTTCAACTGACGCACTTCCTTCTACCTGAAGGCCGATAGGGGAGTGATCCTTATAATCATTAACTTTTAGTAAAGAGTTTGTATAAGAAATTAAATCTTTAAGTTTTATTTTTTTCATAGTGGCAGGTCTTGAGAAACTTATTATTTTTAGAGGCAAGTTATTTTATCATTATAAGTCGCTAATATGACAGTTAAAGATTTTTCTGATATAATCCGCTAAAAAAGCATCCTGTTCATTTAATTTTATACAATGAAATCTAAAAGAAGAAAAGCAAGAGGAGAGTCAGCAGTTGCTCTAAAATACTCTCCTCAAGAAATTCCAGTTCCGAAGGTGGCAGCAAAAGGTTATGGCGAAGTAGCGAAAAAAATTATCGCGTTAGCCAAAAAAAACAACATTCCCATTAAAGAAGATCCTGATCTTGTTCAAATTTTGCATCAATTAGATCTCAACGAGGAAATCCCTCCATCTGTTTACAAAGTCGTAGCGGAAATTCTCGCCTTTGTCTATTCCTTGAATAATGAATGGAAACAAACTCATAGAACCCGCTAAAGGAAAAATCTACCCGTTAATATAAAACAAAAAATCCCTTTCTCCCCTTTACTACTTTCAAAACCAGATTAAAAAAAATCAATAAAGTACAATTATTACTTTGAAAATATTGATATTACAGTCCATTCTCCCTATTTCCATTTCTAAAATCACTTTTTTTGGCATTACTCTTGCTTTGTTACGTAGCATTTAAAAAAATACCACCAAAAATTTGACACTTTTAATAGAAATTAGAAAATGAGAGCAATCATTTTTTAATTTTGCTTAACCATTTTTCAGGGAGAAATATTTTAATAGATGGAATTTATGTCGCGGCTTCCGGAGGATTCAAGCAGGAAAAAAGTCTGGAAGTAATATCTAATAACCTGGCGAATGTAAATACTGTTGGATATAAAAGGGATACTCTGGCCTTTAAAGAGTTCTTAGCTCCTTTCCCGGATGGAACAGAAAACGAGCCTTCAGTCTCAAAACCCGGTGAACATAATTTAAAAAAAGACGCCTCTTATACAGGCGTTGTGGAATTAAAGACGGATTTTTCCCAAGGCGGTCTTCGTGAAACAGGGAATCCATTAGATGTCGCGTTAGATGGAGAGGGTTTTTTTGCTATCCAGACAAAAGATGGCGTCCGCTACACAAGACAGGGAAACTTTAGATTAAATAATGAGAGTAATCTGACAACTCATGACGGCAATCTCGTCCTTGGAGCAGGAGGTCCAATCACAATTCAGGGAATCGGTAATACGATTTCAATTGATGCCCAGGGAAAAATCTCATTAGGAGATGGACTTGCCAATGAAGCTGTGGGGGACCTAAGAATTGTCAAATTTGACGATCCCAAAAAACTCATTAAAACCGGAGATGGTTTGTTTATGCTCAATGGTACAGACGCTGAAGAAATTGCGGCTGACAATTTTTCTGTAAAGCAGGGGGCTATTGAGTCGTCCAATGTCACTGGTGTCCAAGAGATGACGAAAATGATTGAAGTACTACGAACTTATGAAGCATACCAGAAGGTAATCCAGACCATTGATTCTGCTAACGCGAAAGCGGTTACAGATATTGGAAGACTTGCTTAATTTATCAACTTATTAGGAGGAGGGTTAATCAATGATTAGAGCGCTTTATACCGCTGCTACAGGCATGAAAGCTCAGGACTTGAATATCAGCGTTATATCCAACAACCTGGCAAACGTAAATACTAATGGTTTTAAAAGAAGCAGAGCTGATTTTCAGGATTTGCTGTACCAAAACCTGCGATTGGTAGGAACACTTACTGAAGCAGGCAATCAGGTGCCGACCGGTATGCAACTAGGACTTGGTGTAAAACCCGCGGCAATCCAAAAAATATTTTTACAGGGAGATTTTGTTCAGACACAAAGTGAATTGGATGTAGCGATTGAAGGAAAAGGGTTTTTCCAGGTTACACTCCCGGATGGAACAATAGGGTACACAAGAGCAGGGTCACTGAAACTTGACAATACAGGGCAAATCGTTACTTCTGATGGTTATCCTCTCGAACCGGCAGTTACCATTCCCACTGACGCATTAACAGTTTCTATAGATGCTCAAGGCGGGATTTCTGTCACTCAGCCGGGAACCACTGCGCCATCTACCGTAGGTACTATCCAGCTTGCAACATTTGTCAATCCGGCAGGGTTACAGTCAATCGGTCAAAACATCTCTCTGGAAACAGATGCTTCCGGAGCGCCAACTACCGGAAATCCCGACACTGATGAAAGGGGAAGCACCCAGCAGGGTTTCCTGGAACTTTCTAATGTCAGTGTGGTGGAAGAACTGGTAAATTTAATAACAGGCCAAAGAGCTTATGAAATAAATTCAAAGGCGATCCAGACAGCGGATGACATGCTGCAAACCGCTAATAATTTAAAACGATAAATAATAGTATAAGGATTTCCGTTTATTAGATAGGATTACAGGATAACCATGATGAAAATTCATAGTAAAAAGTTTTCTCTAATATTCATTTTACAATTTTTCATCGCACAGTTTGCGTTAAATGCTGTTTGCCTGGAAAACAGTCTTTTGGAAGTAAATGTTCACTCAGTATCATTAGTTGAGCATAAGAAGGTCCGGTTAGGAGATATTGCACAGATAACAGGAGATGAACCGGACATTGTGAAAGCCGCTCAATCCATAGTTCTTACATCCGCTCCCACACTAAATAAATCAATAATTATGGGAAAAGACCTTGTAAAAAAATCCCTTTTAAAAAATGGAATTGATCTTAAAAAAGTAAAACTTGCTTTTCCTGAAAAAATAACTGTTAAAAACAAATTGGCCAGAATTACAGAAGATGAAATAAAAGAATCTATACGAGAATATATTTATAAAAATATGCCCTGGCAAAAGGACCAGGCAAAGGTTACTCAAATAGATCATAAGGGGGATATCGTCCTGCCTGGCAGTGAAATTCAACAAAATATTATCGCAAAAGAAAACAATAGCTTTATTGGTAAAGTACCCCTGATTTTAGAATTTAAGGTTCACGGCAAGATATTGAAACGTAAAAAAATTAATGCGGTTTTGGAAGTGTTGATGCCCGCTGTTTTAGCAAAAGTTTCCTTAAAAAGAGGCCAGACTATTTCCAGAAATGATATTTATACTGAAAAACAGTGGAAATCAAAAACATCAGAAAATATATATGATTATGAAGGCGACGTAATAGGTAAAAAAGTAACAAGAGGTATCAGGGCGGGATAGCCTTTGAAGAAATCGCTCCTGAAAATTCCAGAAGATATTTCAAGGGGCGACAGGGTAACTATTCTTGCAGAAAATAAGACAATAAGAATTACCGTACCCGGCATAGCCGGGGAAAATGGTAGAAAAGGAAAAACCATAAAAGTTAAAAATATTGATTCAAAAAAGATAATTTACGCTAGAGTTCTAGACAGTGCAACGGTTAAAGTGGATTTTTAATAATATGTCAAACTGCAAGATAAAAAAAATACAATTACGATGAGGAAGTTAATGAAAAATATTAGAATAATAAAAGGGTGTTTTGTTTTGTTCGCGGTTTTTTATATTTCGGGCTGTTCTCAAAAAGTCCCCGTCTTAACGACCTCATTGAAAGAACCGGTAAAAAAAATATATGATGTACAGGGAGAAACCAGAGAAGCCTCTTTATGGCCGGGTGAAACTTCCCGTAATATGCTTTTTGTGGACAGCAAGGCGAATGAGGTGGGGGATATTGTAACAATATTGATCAGCGAAAATTCAAGCGCTACCAAGAGCGCTACGACAGATACAGCTAAAGATAGCTCTCAGACAATAACAACGGGTGGACTGTTTGGTCTTCCAAGCCACCTAGGTCTTACAAATCTCTTTGGACTAGGAAGTTCTTTTGACCCGAGTATCAGTACCACGAACAGTAACGATTTCTCAGGCTCTGGAACCACTACCCGGCAGGACCAATTTACCGCAACGCTGGCTGCAACTATAGTTGAAATCTTACCTAACGGAAATTTCAGAATTGAAGGGAAAAGAAAAGTTTCTTTAAACAATGAAGATCAAGATTTAACATTGTCTGGAATGATAAGACCAGTAGATATTGCTTTTGATAATACCATTGGTTCACAATTAATAGCCAATGCCAGAATAGAATACAGCGGCAGTGGAGTATTGGCAGATAAACAAAGAGTAGGATGGGGTATTAGAATACTGGATTTGTTATGGCCATTTTGACTTAAAGACCGATGAAAAACTGGAAAATAAATTTTATATTTCTATCTATTATTATCATTTCTTTCGCGCTTAAAGGGTGTGAAAAGGCGAGCAGTCCATTCGAAGCATCAAGTCCCTCGGCTTTAAGCGTTTCAGGGTACAATGTCGGCATATCTGCTGTTTATGGGGATGGTTCCCTACTTGCGAATGGATCAAGCCAGGCTACTATCAGGGTGGAGGTATGGGGGTCTACCGGTCAGTTTATTGATGCTGTACCTGTAACTTTAACAGCGACGCTTGGAACTTTAGCAAGCTCCTCTTTAACGACAAGTAATGGAGCGGCCGTGACAACTTTTACCGCCGGCACAACTGCCGGAGTTGCTTCCGTAACAGCTACGGTAGAAAATATCAGCGTTTCAGCTACTATAGTATTGTCAAGATTTTAATAGGATCGGAGAACTAACTATGAATGAGGAAACAAGAAGAAAATTTCTGATACGATCAATTGGATCGTTGGGCGCCACTATACCTATTATTTATTATGGTTGCGATACTGGCGGGACTAGTGGAGGACCATTAGGACCTTCAGATGGAGGTGTCTTTACTACCTCCTCTACTTCTGTTTCTGTTTCTCCTCCATCCGTTACACTTACAAAAGGCTCTACACAGACATTCACTGCAACGGGTGGCACTGGGACTTTTACATGGTCTTCAAGTAATACAGCCCTTGGAACCATAGGTGTTTCAACAGGGACTTTTACGGCAGGGACAACAACAGGAACAGTAAATGTTTTGGCAACTGATACTCTGAGTGTTGCCGGTTCAGGCGCGGTAACAATTGTTTCCGCTACAATTGCTGTAACACCTGCAATTATTACCATACCTAATCTTCCTATTCCAACTGTAGCAGCTTCTGTCACAGTTACTTTTACTGCAACAGGCGGGACTGCCCCTTACTCATATAACCTATCCGGTTTAAGTGCTGCTGCTGTGACACAGGCGGCGTTTACAATAAATTTAACTACTGGTGTATTTACAACAACAGCTCTACCGGCAGCAGATGAAACTGCTACTATTACCGCAACTGATGCCTTTGGTGATACCGGTACCGCAACCCTCACTTTAAGCGCTTAGGAGATTTCATGAAAATAGTTAAAAACAAATGTAAATTTATTTTTATCTTATTTACTATGATATTTTTGCACTCGAGCTTCTCTGATGCTGCGAGAATTAAAGACATTACAAATCTGCAAGGGGTTCGAGAAAATCAGCTTATTGGGTATGGAATTGTAATTGGCCTGGCGGGAACAGGGGACAGTAGTACCAATATTTTCTTCTCTATTCAAACGATTGCCAGCATGTTAAAGAAATTGGGATTAACGGTTCCACAAAATGAAATCGCTAGTCTAAAATTTAAAAACATGGCTACTGTTATGATAACCGCTGAGTTGCCTCCTTTTGCAAGAGCTGGGAGCCGGATCGACGTTTTGATTTCTTCATTAGGCGATGCCAAGAGTTTACAGGGAGGAACTCTCCTTTTGACTCCCCTGAAAGCGGCTAATGGAGAAGTTTACGCTGTTGCCCAGGGCTCTGTTTCTATTGGTGGCTTTGAAGCAGGAGGTGCTGCCAGAGGAGTCCAGAAAAATCACTTGACTGTAGGCCGAGTTGTAAGCGGCGCACTGATAGAAAAGGAAATACCTTTTGATTTTGAAAATAAAGAATCTTTAAGACTTGCACTTGGTCAACCCGATTTTACAACTGTTAATAGAGTAGCGACTACTATTAATAAATTTTTTAAAAAAGATATAGCCTTTGCAAAAGATGCGGGTACTGTTGATGTTTTAGTTCCTGATAAGTTCAAAAAGAATGTCGTTAAATTTGTGGCAAGCATGGAAACTCTTGAAGTATCACCGGATACAGCAGCCAGGATTATTATTGATGAGAGGACAGGTACTATTATAGTAGGAGAGAATGTTAGAATTTCAAAAATCGCCGTATCCCATGGCAGTTTAACTATTAAAATCACGGAAGAACCGATTGTAGAGCAACCAAAACCTCTTTCTGAAGGAGAGACGACAATTGTTCCAAGAACTCGCATAACTGTTGACGAAGGGGAAGACAGGCTTTTAGTATTGCCGGAAGGAACAAACTTAGGAGAGGTTGTCACAGCATTAAATGCGATCGGTGTTTCCCCAAGAGATTTAATCGCCATATTACAATCTATCAAAGCTGCAGGGGCGTTGCAGGGCGAACTCATTCTAATTTAAAACCCTACCAACAAGTCTAAATTGAAGCTCACCGAAGCAACCTAGCGGGAATCTTCAATGTAAAGTATGATTTTAAGTTCGCTAGCTAAACACTTTCAAAAAATTCACAATTATGAATAAAATTAATCCATTGCAGATGAAAAGCAACATTTCCGGCATAATTCAAAATAACCGTTTAGGAAAACTCCAAAATTCCACAAAAAATGTAGAAAGTAAGAATCTGGATAAAATTAAAGAGCTTTCTGAAGAGTTTGAATCTTTACTGCTATATTATGCTCTAAAGTCGATGCGGGAGGCTGTTCCAAAAACAGACTTATTTCACAGTAATGCCGAAGATATTTTTACATCGATGCTTGACCAGGAAATTTCAAAAAATTCTGTTAAAAAAGGTAGTGGTCTTGGTTTGGCCCGAATAATGCAACAACAATTGACAAACAGGCAAAATCAGACTTTGGAAGAGCGAGGCGTGGTTAAGCCGAGGAATGAAAGCAAAATTAACTATCATGCTGTTTTACCCAAATACCGTTAAATTGTAATAAGGAGTAAAACTTTGTTAAAAACATCATTAAATCAATTAGAGCTACTACTTAACATTAAAATAAAACTATACCAGGGATTGAGAAATATTCTTATAGAGGAAAAAAATGTCATTGGAAAGGGAAATATTTCCCTATTTCAGAAATTTTTATTAAAAAAAGAACTTATATTAAAAAAGCTCAGAGACCTGGAAGAAAATAGAAAAACTATCTTAATAAAAATTGCGTTGGAAATGGATATCTCTTTTGATGATATTTCTTTATCAAAAATTATTAAAAACACAAATGGTTCAACAGGCGCTAAATTGGCACAGTCTCGCAAACAACTTATTGAATTAGTTAATGCAATAGACAAACAGCTTACATATAACGAAAAGCTTGTTTCCAAGTCCTCAAAGTCTAACAACAGGGTTCTTGGCTTTTTTAACCGCTTTAATAAGAACTTTTCTTACGCATCGGACGGCAAAATTGGACATTCTGTTCATAAAAGCTGGATGTTAAATGCAGAAGTATAAGCTTGGTGGGTTAAGTCATGTCAAATGTCTTTGGGATTTTAAATACTGGTAAAGTTGCACTATTAAGCCAGCAGGCTGCTATACAGGTAACAGGCCAGAATATTGCCAATGTTAATACAGAAGGTTATTCACGTCAGGAGGTCATATTTGAGGCAGCCACACCAATAAATTCAATTCCAGGTATGTTAGGTACCGGAGTTAAGATAACCGAAATACAAAGGGTTTTTGATCAATTTATTTTCTCTCAGATAAATTCAGAAACTTACACAATGGGAAGCTTTGAGGCCCAAAAAGAAGTGCTTGATCAGATAGAAATTGTTTTTAACGAGACTACGGGCGGCGGCTTGAGCAATACGCTTAGTGAATTTTTTGCAGCATTTCAAGATTTGTCTATTAATCCTCAGGGTCTGGCACAAAGAGAAGCGGTTCTAGGCAAAACCGCGATAGTAATAAGTCGTATTCAACAGTTAGGCTCTGATCTGAAACAAAAAAGAACAGATGTAGATAATAACATATCAGCTACGATAGATGATCTAAATCTGATAACTTCTCAGATTGCTCAATTAAATAAACAGATCCATGAATCCGAAGCTGGAGATCTAGTTAATGCTAATGATCTGAGAGACCAGAGGGAAAAAAAGATTAAAGAATTAGCTGATTTAATCGATATTCAAACCCTGGAGGAAAATAACAACCAGATTACAATTACAACCAACCAGGGACAGCAACTGGTTTTAGGACAAACCGCCTTTTCACTATCAACTCAAATAGACGGTGATAATTTTGGATTAAACAACGTTATGCTGGATGACGGGCAAGGCAATCTCACTAATATTACTAGCAATATCTCCGGTGGAAGACTTAACGGAATGGTTGAAGTCCGCGACTCATTTATCTCAGAACGAATAAAAGAGCTGGATTTGTTTACTGCAGGATTGATCCGGGAAGTTAACGAATTACATATTGCCGGCTATGGTACGGATGGTTCAACCGGAAACAATTTTTTTGATTCTTTAAGCATCACTGCCAGAGCAAATACAAGTAATAGCGGTTCAGCAACTATTTCCGGCAGTGTTTACGCACCTTCAACTGCATCCATAGATGAATACCAGATTGAGATAACCGGATCAAATACGTTTTCTTTAACCAATTTAACGACCGGTGCTGCTTCAGGAACGTTTACTTTTTCTTCAGGAAGCGCTGTAAATCTTGGAAATGGGCTTTCAACTACTATATCAGGCTCTGCCCAAACAAATGACATTTTTACTTTCAGCCTATCTGAAGATGCTTCAATTTCAATTAATATTAACAGCACAATATCGAGTAATAGAGATAAAATTGCCGCGGGTACTTCACAATTAGCTGGTGACGGAAGTAACGCATTGTCGATTGCTGGAATTCAAAACGATTTATTGTTTGACAGCCAGACTATAGCATCGGCATCGGGATCATACACTTTCGAAGATTTCTACAGTTCCATTGTAAGTAACATAGGGCTTAAAGCGGAAGAAATGAATACGAGTGTATCGCACCAGGAAAGCGTGATCAACCAATTGGTAAACCGAAGAGAAGAAGTTGTTGGAGTTTCTCTTGATGAAGAGATGATTAATCTCATCAAGTTTCAGCAAGCCTTTGCCGCGGCAGCAAAAATAATAACCTCGGTAGATGAAATGTTAACTACTGTTAGAAATTTAGTACGCTAAAGCTCAATCATGAATCTAAATCTAAAGAGGAAAGCATGGTAACACGGGTTACAAACAGAATATTGATTAACAACTCACTTACAAATATTTTTCGTTTATCTGAAAATATGGAAAAAACTCAACTGAGAATAGCTACCGGAAAAAGAGTAAATAAGTTATCCGACGATGCTGTTCGAATAAATGAAATTCTTAGTTTCAGATCAGACATATTACAAAACACCCAATTTATCAGAAATATCAATCAGAGCAAACTTTTGCTAAACACTGCTGATTCAGCGTTTAATGACGTTTCCCTGCAGCTTCAAAGAGCAAAGGAAATTGCAGTTTCACAGGTAAGCGGGACAGCCACGTCAACGACAAGAACCTTCAACGCCATTGAAGTTGACAATCTTATTTCTCAGATACTTTCATCAGCGAATATTCAAGTAGAAAATAAATATGTTTTTAGCGGTAACAAAGTGACAACTACACCTTTTTCGGCTGGCGCGTCAGGGGCTCTTTATTTTGGTGACAGAAATGAACTTTCTATGGAAATTGCTAAAGATTCAACCATTGGTTCAACCATAATCGGTTCTGATGTGTTTGCCTCTGATATGGATGCAGGAATTGATAGTAACACTTTAATATCAGATTTGCATAAAGGAGGTGGCGCCTCGGCAGGTTCTTTTACAATTACAGACAGAGCGGGAAACTCCGCAACGGTAACCATAACTTCGGGAATGACTATAAACAATGTCATAAGTGCCATAAATAGCGCTTCTGTTAATGTAACTGCATCAGTCAATAGTAGCAATACCGGCATTTCAATTACCGATACCAACAGTAACCCAACAGGCAATTTGACTATTGCTGAAAGTGGAAGCGGAACCACGGCGTCTGATCTTGGAATTTTGGGTAACATAGATGGAGATATTAACGGCCTCGATCTTGATCCACTAATGACAACTTCAACTTCGCTTTCTTTAATGAAAGGGGGAAATGGGCTAACGTTAACAGACATTTTCATAAGTAATGGTTCCGCGTCAGGAACAGTCAGCTTCAGTTCGGCTTCCACAATCGGAGATGTTATAGATTCCATAAACAATTCCGGTTTGAATGTCACTGCCTCCATAAATAGCACAGGCAACGGAATCGTTGTAAGTTCTAACAGTTCTTCTACCGCGGCAATAGTGAATGAGGTGGGGACAGGGAGTTCCGCGTCTGACCTGGGCATAATGGGAAAAAATAACATTCTTTCAACTCTACTTGCATTAAAAGAAGCGCTGGAAAAAAATGACGCATTAGGTATAGCCGCTACTATGGACAATATCGACTCTGGAGTTGAAACCATTGCTTTACAGCGAGGAATAATTGGGACCAGGGTAAACCGGTTAGAAGCAACTGAAGATATCCATGAACAAAGAATATTGGACACCACGGAAAATCTGTCTGACATTGAAGATGCTGATTTTGTAAAAGAAGAAATGGATTTCCTTGCCTTCCAAAATGCTTTTAATGCCACTCTAAACGCTACCGCTCAAATCATTCAACAAAGTCTCCTTGATTTTCTCCGCTAAATACTTTTTAATATATTAAAAATATTGTAAATTTCACAAGGAGTGTGAACTATGCTTGTTCTAACAAGGAAACCTGGAGAAAGCATTGCAATTGGAAATGAAATAAAAATAACTGTGGTCGAAATTAAGGGGAAACAGGTCCAACTTGGAATAACGGCACCATCCAGCATAAGGATATATCGTGAAGAAATATTTAAAAAGGTTCAAGAGGAAAACAAAAAGGCGGCAAGACAAGAAAATATAGACCCATTAAAAGTTGCTGATATTTTTAATAAAGGAAAATGAAAGCTACATTAAAAAAAATCAAGACGACCCGATTTGGAGAACTGGATGTTTCTCCTGAAGATATTATAGCTATGCCTGAAGGAATTATTGGTTTTAGTAATGTGAATCAATATATAATTCTTGATTTTCATTCAGGAATAGATACGGCATTAAAATGGTTTCAGGCAATAGACTACCCGGAGCTTGCTTTTGTTTTGATTGACCCATATACCTTCAGGCCTGACTACAAAGTAAACATCACCGATGAAGAAATTGATTTCTTAAAAGTAAAATCTCCTGACGATATAAGGGCAATGACAATTGTATCGATTCCTAACGACCCTTCCAAGATGACGGCCAATCTCCTCGGGCCGGTTCTCATCAATCCGGAAAATCGCCTGGCTATACAAGTGGTTTTGAACGACACAGAATATACCTCATCGCATTATATCCTTCCTCAGGAGTAAATTTTCAGCGTACAGCTTATGACTGATACTTTTGACCTTAACTTTCCGATATTAAAAGAAAGATTTCCCCGCTTGCTCAATCTGGTAGAAAAAAAAATACCAGATGATTTTGAGGTGATGACTACCCGCTCTGGTGCCATTACAGGCCGATATAAATCAACACTCCTGCATAGTCTATTTGAACCAATAAAGGAGGGAGAACAGTTTGCCCGATCAGCAGGAATTAATTCAGGTGATTATATTTTGCTGTATGGTTTGGGACTTGGATATCACTTAAAACCTGTATTGGATACTATTGGTTCTTCGGGAAAACTACTCGTTATTGAGTTAAACCGGGAAATCATGTCCGCCGCTTTTACACTAATTAAATTCACTGAGATATTGTCTTATCCAAACTTTGGAATAGTATCCGGCAATAATGATAAAGAAGTTTCCGAAAACCTGAACTATGCGTTCTCAAAAGAATGGAATAAACATTCTCATGAAAATTCCAAAACATTGATTCATCAGTCGTCCTTCAAGTGCATACCGGTTAATTTTAAAAAAATAAAAACTACTTTCGAAATGCAGTTAATCGAAAAACAGACAAAAATTACCTGGAGTGAACATGAAAAAAATAATTATATGATTAACCAGGATTATGTCAAAAAAGGAAATGGAATTAAAAAATTGTTGGGAAAGTATAAAGGCAAACCTGCATTTTTAATTGGTGCCGGCCCTTCTTTGAATAGGACCCTACCCTTTTTAAGTAAATTGTCTAAAATGTTTTATTTAGTTGCGGTAGATACTTCTCTGCCGATTTTACTAAAATCTCAAATTAAACCGCATTTTTTTGTTTCAATAGATCCCCAGGAGATAAGCTTTAACCATATCTCAAATTACGTGGATAAAAGCATACCTGTTATTTTAACTCCCACTGCTAACCCAAAAACCGTTTTGCATTATTCAGGAAACAAATATTTTGTAGTTCAACGCACATCAAGCATAGATGAAATAGAAATCGAAGAATTAATCAGGGAAAAAGGAGAAAGCAAGGGAGGGGGTTCCGTATCATGTATTACTTTAGACATAATGGTACAAATGGGATTTGATCCTATTATATTTATTGGCCAGGACTGTTCTTTTCCTAACAACAGATTATTTGCGGAAAATTCCCAGGAAGATGAAGCAATGATTAATTTATTGCATTATCACCATACCCTGGAAACGATGTCCTGTGAAAAAATCAGAGAGAAAAAAGAAGTAACAATTGAAAACAAATTTGGAGCGAAGCTCCCTTCTCATCAACATTTACATCTATACTTAAGGTATTTAGAACAAATCGTTCAAAACTATAAACATGTGACATTTTATAATTGGCTTTCTCAGGGAGCAAAAATGGAAGGGGTTATTGATATAGAATCAATAAATGAGATTTTTCCCCATAAAAAACTCCGTGCGGAAGCAAGTTGCGAGGAATGAGCTCGCTAAGCACTTCTAGCCTTTCTTCCCCTCCTTTAGAAAGATAAGAGTCATCTATTCTGGTGTTGATTTTAAAAGTTTTTTACAAAAAAGCGAAAGAAAAGTAATTATGTTACTATACTTATTCTGGGACGAGAAAACGACCCTGCTAGCGTCTCCGAATTTTTACTCAAGATGTTCTGCAGGCTGAAAAAATAATACCCTCAAGTACGGCTTCTCAATACCTGAAAAACTGATTATAGATGCTATGACGCAATAAAACAGTTAGTTATAAATGAAGGCTTAAGAAAAGAAATGGGGGGAAAGGGAATTCAATTGCAAAAGAATTTTCTTGGACTAATATCATTGAAAAATATACAGTTGTGTTTAGTTTGGATAATTGTAGTATCAGTTTAAGAAACTAATGAAAGGGCGAGTCACGCCGATAAAATAAGTATTAACTATTTAACATTATGAAGATACTTCTTATAAACCCAGTTGCCATGCGAAAACCCGATTTCCCCCCCTTGGGGTTATTGTCTATTGGAACTGTTTTAAAAAAAAAAGGGTATGAAGTTAAAGTTTTGGATGCCGCAGCACAGTCATTAACAAATGAGACTATTATTAAGATGGCTAAAAATTTTAAGCCTGATTTATGTGGTATTACTACATATATAGTTAATGAAAATCAATGTTTTCAGATAGCCAGAGATTTCAAAAAACATTTAGGTTGTCCTGTTATTTTGGGGGGCCCTCATGCTTCATGCTTTCCCCGGAAGATTATAGCTAAAGAGGAGTCTGTGGATGGAATTGTTGTTATGGAAGGAGAAACAACCGTCCTTAAGTTATGCTGTGTGCTTAATCAACGATCCAGGTGGAAAGAAGTGCATGGCATGATTTTCAGAGACGGTGATGGAAAAATTATAGTTAATCCGCCTCGAGATCCAATTAGCAATTTAGACGACTTGCCTATTCCTGATCGTAGCTTAATAGATCTTAGTTTTTACAATCCAATACCCAGTATGTACAGGAGGTTACCCGCAACGTCTGTTATAACAGCAAAGGGATGCCCATATTCATGCACCTATTGCTTTGAAGCTGGAGAACTGGCCCAGAAATATCGCCGGAAATCCCCTTTAAAGATTATAAAAGAGATAGAATATCTTATAGAAAATTTTGGTATTCGGGAAATCGCTTTATGGGATGATGAGTTTGTTTTGAACAAAAAGTGGGTTTATTCCTTTTGTGACTTAATACAATTACGGAATATCGATATTACATGGTCATGCTTTGGTAGAGTTGGAAATGTAAATCCGGAACTATTGCACAAAATGGCAGGCAGTGGTTGCTGGAGCATTTCCTATGGGATCGAATCAGGAAATCAGGAACTTCTTGATTTTATTAAAAAAGGCTTTACTATTAAACAAGCTAAAGATGCGATTAAGTGGACGCATAAAGCCGGAATTGAAACACGGTGTTCTTTTATGTTGGCACTGCCTGGAGAATCACCTGAAATGGGACAAAAAACTATCGATTTTGCTATTGATCTGGATGTAGATTATGCACAATTTTTTGCAACAAATCCTCTTCCTGGAACCCCGTTATATGAGAATAGCCAAAAGTTAGGAACTTATATTCCTGATGTCAATAATTATGGGTTTTCTCGACCTTCCCGAGCGCCTTTTGTTCCATTTGCTTATAAAAATGAGAAACAAATATTAGATTTGCTAAAAAAAGGCCATCGAAATTTTTATTTTCGCCCGGCCTACATATTAAAGGCCTTAAAAAGAATTAAAAAGCCGGATGATTTGTACAAATGCTGGAATGGAATAAAGATGTTGTTAGAAGTCTGAATTTGCTTTCTTGCTTTGTTCCAGTAAATAATCAATTTTGGAATATGAACAGCATCGAAAAAAATAAAAAATTAAACGAAATTTATGTATCTGTAATTATACCAATTTACAATGAAGCAGATAACATTGATGAACTCTGCCAAAGGTTAACTGGTACGCTTAAAGCAAACAAATATACTTATGAGATTCTTTTTATTGATGATGGCAGCAGTGACAGCAGTTTTACTATTCTCAAAAAAAATCAGAGTACCAATAAAAAAATTAGAATTATAAAACTTCAGAGAAATTATGGTCAGCATATTGCCCTGGTTGCAGGTATTGAACTCATGAAAGGAAATATAATATTAACTATGGATGCTGACCTTCAAAATAATCCGGAAGAGATTCCAATATTCATAAAAAAAATTGAAGAAGGATATGACTATGTTAGTGGGTGGCGATTAAAAAGAAACGATTCTATCTTTAGGAAGATTCCATCATTTATTTTGAACAAGATTATTTGCAAAGTAACGGGTGTCAAACTTCATGATTACAATTGCGGTATGAACGCCGTCAGAAAAAATATTATTGGGAATATTAATTCTCATGGGGAAATGAGAAAGTTTTTCCCCGCACTGATGGCCACACTGGCAAATTCCGTCTGTGAGGTTGAGATAAGCCACAGTGCAAGAAAAAAAGGGAAATCCAAATACGATTTACTTAAACTTGTAGGCTTGGTCGCAGATTTTGTCACAAGTTTTACGATTAAACCATTCCGGCTTATAGGAGTAACCGGCGGCATTTTTTTTCTATTAAGTATATTTGTCGGATCTTTATATCTCCTTGCCAGAATCAGTGTTCTTATCGCACCCATGCCAAAAGTTATGGTCATTTTATTAATAGCTTTTTTCGGCGGCATTCAATTCTTAATTGTTGGTTTTGTAGGAGAATATTTAATAAGAATTTATCATTTGCTTCAGCAGAAAACCCTTTTCCATGTGGAGAGCATTATTGAAGAATGAAAGGATATTGATAACCGGCGCATCAGGATTTATTGGAACGCACTTGACCAAATACTTGCTCGAAAAGAACTATGAACTGGAATTAACCTTTTGTAGAAATAAGATTAACAAAGAATTTAAAAAACATACAAATCAGATAATGCTTGATTTAAAGAGAGATGAGGATTTGAAAAATTTCCCTAAAAATATTAAAGCGGTGTTTCACCTTGCGAACTATGCACCCGATGATGATTCATATGACAGTTTTCGTAAAACATTAAATATCAATTCTTACGGAACTTTAAAGCTCCTGGAGAAATGCTGCAATGCAGGCGTCCAAAAGTTTGTTAATAGCTCCACTATTTCACTTTATGGCTCTTGTAGAAAAGGAAAAATTAGTGAAAGGCACCTTCCGAAGCCAGATTCATATTACGGAATAAGCAAACTTATGGGAGAATTATTTTGTGAAAGATATAACAATCTAAGCAATTTAAGCGTCATTTCTTTAAGATATTCTTCCGTCTATGGTGCGGGTCAAAAACCGAATACAGTACTTCCTCTTTTTATTAATAATGCGCTGAAAAACAAAAAAATTGTAATTTATGGCAAAGGAATTAAAATTCAAGATTTTGTCTATGTAAAAGATGTTGTTGAAGCCAACTATCTTGCTCTTCTTTCAAATGAAAGTGGATCATTTAATATTGCATCCGGCAAAGGGACTAATATTGTGAGTCTTGCTAATTTGATAACAGATATTTTTTCATCAGGCAAATCCAAAGTTCTTTTTAACAACAAAAGGCAGGGAGATAATACGAATTACTATTTTGACATTTCAAAAGCGAAAAAAAAATTACACTATAAAATAAGATTTCCGATTAAAAAAGGATTGATCAATTATAAAAAAAACCTGTCATCCAATAATACTCGTTGAGCTGGTTTAATGATGGAGAAAACGCGTCCTCGTATTTTTATACTCCTTATCGAAGGGGGATTTAGGGGGATGTAATTATCAAAACCAAGAAGTACTGTACTCAAAAAAATCTCTCAACTCAGATAATACAAAAAACCTTGTATAATTAAAAGATGAAAATAGGCGGATTACAACCAAGCTACTTGCCCTGGTTAGGCTATTTTGAGCAGATTCACAAAACTGATTTATTCATTCTTTGTGATGAACTTCAGTATGAAAAATATTCCTGGAGAAATAGAAACAGGATCAGAACCAAACACAGCTTGGTGCGGTTGATCGTTCCTGTTGTATCTTCTCATACCCCGGAAAAACAGATAAAAGATATAAAGGTCGATTATAGTACTAACTGGCGAAAAAAGCACTGGTTGTCTTTATTTTATAACTATAATAATTCTCCTTTTTTTAAAAATTACATGGTTTTTTTCAAAGACGTGCTAAAAAAAAAATGGGAGCATTTATCTGACCTTAACATAGAAATCATCAGGGAGCTTTGCCGATATTTAAATATAAAAACCGAGATAGTAGTTTCCTCTCAACTTAAGCTGGAGGATAAATTCCGCAAAAATTTCAAAAGCGGAGACGCTACAGACAGGATAATTTTTTACTGCAATGAATTTGGAGCCAATACTTTTTATGAAGGAAAGGCAGGTAAAAATTATGTTAATGAAGAGAAATTCGCAGAAGAGTCCATAAAGCTGGAATATCAGAATTATCAGCATCCGGTTTATCCCCAGACTGGTGACGATTTTATTTCACATTTATCAGCAGTAGATTTATTGTTTAACTGTGGTGAAAAAAGCTTGGATATTCTCCTTAACAAAACGGGCAGGTCTTCATGATTACTTATGATTTCCCTCAAAGGATCAGCATAGAAATCACTAACCATTGCAATTATTTATGTGTAATGTGTCCTCAAAGTGATCAGACCAGGGAAAAAGGCTATATAAGTCCCGGGCTCTATAGAAAAATAGTTGATGAATGTGTCGACTATAAGCCAATGGTTTGGAACCATTTTATCGGAGAGCCTTTACTTCATAAAAACTTTTTTGAATTGTTGGAATATGCCGGAAAAAAAGGAATAAGGTGCGGTTTTTCTACAAATAGCTCTTTTTTAGATGATGCGATTATCATGAAAATTCTCGAGTCAGGCGTTGAGAGAATAGAGTTGTCTTTGGACGCCTTTACTGAGAAAACTTATCATAATGTAAGGGGTATGAAAAACTTTAATGAGATTGAAAAAAATGTCCGCTGCCTTTTGAAAACTAAATACGAGATGGGTCTTGAAGAACCGGTCATATCGATCCAGTTTGTCAAGCAACAGGAGAATATCCATGAACTGGAAGAGTTCACACAGAAGTAGAGTAAACTTCTAAAAGGAAAAGACTTTGTCAAAAGCATCGATTTTATCACATGGGCAGGCACAAAGACCAACGAAGAGGAGATAAACCAGCAGTTGCCCTCTGAACGAGTACCTTGCGAAAGAATCTGGAAAAGTCTGGTTATTTACTGGAATGGCGAAGTGACACCATGCACCAACGATTACAACGGAGACTTAGTTGTTGGCAATGTTAAGGACAATACAATTAAAAATATATGGAAAGGTAAAAAATTACATAAATTACAAAATGCTCATGTTTATAGTAACTTTAAAGAATTCCCTCTTTGCAACAACTGCAATGAATGGCTTTTAAAAAGAGATACAGATAAATATAAAAACATTTCTAAGAATTTTTTGCAAGGACATCTTCAGTGAAAACTATTCTCATTACTGGCGGCGCAGGTTTTATAGGCAGCAATTTCGTTAAACATATTTATCAAAATTATCAGGATTATAAAATAATTATTCTTGATGCTCTTACTTACGCGGGAAACATTGATAATTTTTCTGACACGCTAAAAAATAACTCTCGATTTACATTTAATTACGGGAATGTCCGAAATGCTGAATTAGTCGACAATCTTGTATCACAGTCTGATCTTGTTTTTCATTTTGCTGCGGAATCCCATGTAGCAAGATCCATTTTTGACAATATAGTCTTCTTTGAAACAGACGTCATTGGCACACAGGTGATAGCTAACTCTGTTTTAAAACACCAAAAAAAAATAGAAAAGTTCGTTCATATTTCCTCTTCAGAAGTATACGGAACAGCAATAAAAGAACCAATGACGGAAGAACACCCGATAAATCCCCTGACTCCTTATGCAAGCGCGAAAGCCGGAGCAGACCGGCTTGTTTATTCTTATTGGATGACTTATGAAATACCGGCAGTGATTATTCGTCCTTTCAACAATTACGGACCACACCAGCATCTGGAAAAAGCAATCCCAAGATTCATTACCAGCGCCATTCTAAATGAACCGCTGACTGTTCATGGCAATGGGGAAAGTAAAAGAGATTGGCTTTATGTTGAAGATTTTTGCCTTGGATTAGATAGGGTATTAAGCTCCGATATGGATGAAATGAAGGGAGAAGTTATAAATATGGGGACAGGAAAAAGTATTTCTGTCATCACGATTGCAGAAACAATACTCTCTATGCTTAACAAACCTAAATCATTGATCAAGTTTAGTGAAGATAGACCTGGACAGGTAAAAAAACATATATCATCAACAGATAAATCTGTAAAATTACTGAATTGGGAATCAAAAACCAACTTTGAAGCTGGATTGGAGATAACAGTTAAATGGTATGTTGATAATAGAGACTGGTGGAAAAACCAGTTGTGGATGAGATCAATCCCTATTGCTTTGAAAAATGGAAAAGTAACCTATTTTTAGACTGTTTCTTATGAAGGTAATTTAAAATGAATAACCGCCTTGCTTTAATTTCTCTTTATAATATTAACAATTTGGGAGTTCGATACCTGATATCTTATCTTAAAAATAAAGGATTTGAGGTAAGCAGAATTTTTTTTAAGGAGATGTTCACAAATGATGCTCAAAAAGCAACAAAAAAAGAAAAAAGTATTTTAATAGATATCTTAAAAAAAATAGACCCGGGGATTGTCGGTATCAGTGTAAGTTGCTCCGCTCTTTTAAAGACAGCTACCGCTATTACTCATGAAGTTCATGATGTACTTGATATCCCAGTTATATGGGGTGGAGCTCACTCTATTATCATGCCGGAAGAATCTATTCAAATAGCAGATTTTGTTTGTGCGGGGGAGGGAGAGATCG
>DASCNB010000103.1:0-8128 GCA_036011265.1 Nitrospinota bacterium
GTAGACTGTTTACTTAATATTAATGTTAGAGATTATTAAATAAGAAATGAAATCGGCTAATTTCAGTAAAATAGTTGTCATTCAGTCACTAGGTGAAAACGATTTCCATACAGGTATCAAACTTCATGAGGATATCGACGTATTAAATGTAGCATATGATAAAGGACTAAAAGTTGAATTCGTTGACGTCTTAGACAAAGTGGGCTTAATAAAATGCTTGGAGGATCAAATCGTAGATGCACAAGTCTCCGGATTTCGACCGCTTCTACACATTGAAGCACATGGAAGTGCTGAGAAGGATGGACTAGTTCTAAAAAATGGATTTATAAGTTGGCAAGAATTGAAAGAACCTTTAACTAAACTTAATGAATTAACAAAGTGTCATCTCATAGTAGTGTTTGCAGCTTGTTATGGTGCTCATTTCTTAAGTTGTCTTAGTGTGATTGACCGTGCTCCTTGCTGGGCTGCAATCGGACCCAAAAAAACATTATCGGCTGAGTCGATATTAAGTAGCTTCACTGCTTTTTATAGAGAAATACTTGAAACAGGGAAAGGTGGAAAAGCTGTACGCTTATTGAACGAAACACTTACCAAAGTAGAAACTCCATACCTTTTTATACCTGCCGAGTCATTTTTCACTAAAGTATATCAAGGATATTTGTCTATTTATTGTTCACCTGAAGCCTTAAATAATAGAGCAAGAAAGATGTCAAGAAAGCTTAAAAAAATAGGAGCGGTAAAGCAGCCAGGAAAAGGCCATTTAAAACGAATGTTAAAAAGTACCCAGGAAGGTTCATTTCTTAAATATAAGAGACATTTTTTTATGATGGATATATATCCTGAGAATGAGTTGCGGTTTACTGTTGAATACCCAGATATTGTGGCGTAAATATATCTCTAACCATACGCTGCACCGGACATCGAGTAGCGGGTCTCAATTTCTGAAGAACCACTGCTATCGTAGTTTTACGTATTATATAGATTATTTTGGTTTTGGTCGTGGCAGGCGAGCATGGCGTTATACATAAAAAGTGATACCTATGAAAATTATACATCTTGAATTTAAAGACCAGGATTATAAGGATGAATTACTCAGCCATCTTCGTGGCCAAATCTTCCACATTACAACGATAAAAACATTCGACGATATTAAGAAAACCAATTTTATTTTCCACAATAAAGACAGTAAATTTTCTATTAACACAGGTTCTTTAAAAAGTTTCGGAAGAAAAAGGGGCTATGTATGCCTATTTGACTTGAGAGAGAAAGAGGAAACGGTAATACAAGAAGCATTGGATAAATATTATTTCTTAGGCCCAAACTGGTTTGCTGAATATCATGAAGATTACTATGAGTTTAATTTAGCGTATCTTATTATGAACTCACGGTTCTATAATAAAATAGTTCCTACTGTAGAAGCTAAAAAGATATGCCGTGAGTCTCGCAATTATGAGCAATATATCCCTGAGGCAGAATGTTGGTATCCAGATGATATGCCAATAAATTCTATTAATAGGACTTTATTAGTCAAAATCTGGAAAAGTGCACCTCCAAAGGAGTCACCTGCTTATGCATTTCACAAATTAATACTTGAAGATAAAAGATGATGATTCATTTTTTCCAACCTCTCTTTTCATGCTCATTCTTCGCATCAAAAGAGACTCAGTTGTGTATATTGAGTCCTGCATTTGCAAAAAACGCAAAAGCATGAATTTCTATTATAGATTATCGTTTTGCAGAGATTTATCAGTATTAAAAGATTTAAATATATTCTTGTATAACATGTTGCTTCACCTGACCGCGAGCAGCGAGTCTTTTTCCAAAAGGGCTACTGCTGACAATGTTTTTTGGTTTATAAACAGTTAATTTTCAATTTGCTCGTGTCAGGTGAGCACGGCGTTAGCATCAATTTAGAGCTTCCCATATGAACAATCAAAATTGGTGGGATACAGAGCCCCAAGGTGCAAAAGATAATACTTGTGTCTATTGTGGACTTGAAACTTCAGCAGACTCTGAAAACTTAGAACATGTAATTCCTGAATCACTAGGAAATACCGAAACTCTCTATCGCGGCGCGGTATGCAACAAATGCAACCAACGACTTGGTGAAAATGTTGATTCGAAGTTCTTCCTAGAACCTTTGTTTGCTGTAGGCCAAGTTGCAACAAAAACGCCTGGAAAAAAAGGAATTAGAGACGAGATAGGAAACCATGTCAAACGCCAAACAGATGAGTCTGTTAGCCTGAGTGGGAACTGTGGAGTAGAAAATCAATATGTTGTTTCTCGCGCTCTCGCTAAATGTGCTGTTAATATACTTACCAAGGTCTATGGTTCTAATATTGTTCGCAATAGGGTGTCAGACCTTATTTCTTACGTAAAAGCACCAAAGAATAAATCTGATGTTTGGCCTTTTGCCGCTCTATATTCACTCAATGCGAAAATTACAGTTGCGTTTTGGTATAAGGAAATTGTGCTTGATGACCAGATGGTTCTGGTTGTCATGTTTAGCTGCCCAAGCGGATTATTTGCGATTCCTTGCGACAGGATTTCTATCGATCATTCAAGAAAATTGATGGACTTAATTAACGCTGACGTTCAGGAAAAGGAAAACGAAAAGAACGAAAATCTTGTGAATACCGTAGAATTTTGGGCACAGAGAAATGATTCATGCTAACAAACGCATGCAGTCGGACAAAATGGACGCTATGCGCCCATTTTGCCGCTGATGCGGGGCGTTAGGATTTTTAAAAGAGGGTGATATGAAAAAACATTGGTTTCAAATAGTTTTAGGAATGGTTACAGGCTTTGCTGCAACACTAGCTTTCTACTATCAGGTTTCTGAAAACCGTTATATTCAATACAAACTTGAGGACAAAGTTATTGAGAACTCCTATAGGGCAGAGAAGCTACAGATGGAATTAGAAAAGTTTTTAAATAAAAAGATCGCAGAAGCTCCCCAAAAACTTGAGGGAGCTTCATTGAATGAAAAATTTTCTAAATTAGAAAGTAAAATTACTGCTATCGAGCAGCAAACAATTGGTTTACGTCAAGCTATTAACCCATCAAAGCCAGAAGAAATTTTAACAATCGCTCGATTAACGGATGAAGTAAATTTAATTAGAAAAGATATAAGTAATCTTGACAATAAGCTCTCTAACCAACAAAAGGGATTCCAGGAATCTGTTTTGCGAGAAATCAAATCTTCAAGTGATTCCACTACCTTAATTTTAATAGTTATAGTTCCCCTTGTTCTTAATTTTTTATATACGGTTTGGAAGGACATAAAAGCCGAAAAAAAATAAAGCAAATAACCCTAACAATGAGCTTTACCTGATTGCGAGCAATGGGTCGTCGTTTCATAAGATCCACTGCTAATAAAGTTTTTTAGTATTACTAGGTTGACCTTACTTTTGCTCGCACCAGGTAAGCTTGTTCGTTAGGCTGAGTTTAGATCATATAAAAAATATGGAACTACATAATCCTTCTCATGTTTCTCTTCCAGCATTAAAAATCAATAAAACCAGAGAAAGACAATCTTTAGAAGATGATACAACTGTTAATAATTTAATTAGATCAAATCTTTTATTAGATAAAAATTTCAATTTACTTCATCAAAGTATTTTAAAAAAAAGCAAAGCCTTACTTCAACTTATAAAGCTTGCAAACAATGATGTTATAGAAGAATCATCTTTACATGACAAATATTTTGATTGGAAATACCTTCAAACTCAAGAACTTTCATTAATTACTCACCTTACCTTTAAAGGAGCAGGTCATAAATTAAAAAAGAATCAAAAAAAAGACTTTGAAGAACTAAAAACTAAAGTTAGAAAAGGTGGATGCTCAAATATAAAACGGAAAATGGAAACTATCTCAAGGGATATCCAGAATGAAATGAGTGCATTTGAATCAAAACGAAAAGTTGAATTATCTATATTATCTTCCACTACTGCCCATCTGTGCAAAAAATGTATCCAAATTCTTTCACTTAATAAATTTAAAAGATGCACATGCTATTGTGGTGAAAAAATTGTTAGTATTTCTCAAGTAAAGCAACTTCCTATACATCACTTAAATGAACGAATAATTAAGTTTTTAGAGCTAAATTATTGGTTTGAACATGGAGCGGACTATATTTTAAGAAGAAAAAATTACCAAACCCTTGTTGGTTATCATGTTTTAGGACATTCGGGAGTATGGCATGAAATAGATAACATTGCAGAATCCAAAAATGAAAACTATAGGTTTTTTGGAGAGTGTAAAAATGCTGATGTAAAAGTAAATGATATTTTTATTTTTTCAGGGAAAATGGCAGATATTGGATGTACTCGAGGTTATGTCTTTACAACTTCAGGAAGCACTTCTAAAGAGATAAACAGATTAGCTCGTTCAAGAAACATATCAATCATATCAAATATTCTAAAGAAAAATGAAAAGGATTTATTGAAAGAATTAAAAGATGCCTAACAAAAGCATTAAACTAACGAAAACCGCTAGTTTTTTTATCTACAATGTGCTGCTCACAAGTTTATACAAGGCACAAGTTCCATCTACAGTGTTTTCGTAGCTTATGCAAATCGTTATATGTCTCATTGCCAAAAAATATCAACTGATAGGAATTAAATTATTTAGGGAAATACATGGAAAAATTGACTAGAGAAAATTGCAACATAGAAGTAGGGTTTGTCTTCAAATCAAAAAACAAAGAGTATGAATTAAAAGGGAAAATTGGCGACGGTGCAGTAGGTTTAGTAAGAAAAGCTATAGACAAAAAGACAGGAAAAACTGTAGCAGTCAAATTTTTTGCACCTGATCCCAAATACATTGATATTGAAGCATTTGAGGATGTTGCAAGACGTTTTAAAAGAGAAGGCATTAGAGGAGCAAAGTTAGAGCATGAAAATCTTGTGAAAATAATTGCCTATGAAGAAAATGAAAATGGAAGTTGCTTTTCAAAAGGCAGCGTAATGAACCCATTTATTATTATGGAATATGTTCAAGGAAAAACTTTAGAGTCCTTGATAAAAAAACCATCAAGACCTGATCAACCTTATCTGACTCAGCAGAACCTGTTAATTGCCATAGAAGTTACAAAAGCAATAAAGTATTTGCATGATCGTAAAATTACACATCGAGATATTAAACCTGCAAACGTGTTTTTGTCTTCAAACCAACTTGGCATTATTCCTAACATAGTGAAATTAGGTGACTTTGGTGTTACCAAATGGGGGGATTTTATTACCACATTGACTTCTGGAACCCTCACCGCTTTGAACCAACAAGGATTGGGAACACTAAAATATATGTCTCCTGAACAAGCAGTAAAACCTAAGGAGGTTACAGTACGCTCAGATATGTTTTCATTAGGTATAACATTATATGAACTATTTACAGGGAAAGTATTACCAAGTGCTCATCATGTATTTGAAATCATGAATGCCAGAATGAGCAGAGATGCTATCTCAGGAAAGCTTTATTCACTAGGAATAAAATGCACTCCAACTGAAGAAGATCTTTTCTCAATAATTTTAGATATGTTTATGAGGGGGGCTACAGGACGTCCTACTTCTTCAAAATTTCTAGGTAATATGGAATTTTACTATGAAAAGTTATTTGAAGAACCAGAGTAAAAGACCAACCAAACTGATGAAAAAGGGGCAAGTCCACTCTTAGCTGGATTACGAGAAAAGAATAGAAGATAGGATCAGGTCTTGAAAGATAAGATTCTTTTTTATACCCGTCCCATTTATTACTTGCTTCGCTTCGTAAAAAATGGGACTTGGTTACTTATTTGTATCCTGCATTTGCAAAAAACGCAAAAGCAGGGTTTATTTAAGAACTGCTATCAAAGATTTAAAGCATAAAACATATAACCATACGCTCTACCTGATTGCGAGCAATGGGTCGTCGTTTCATAAGCCCCACTGCTACCATGTTTTTTGTATTACAAGGTTTTTTCTACTTTGCTCGCACCAGGTAAGCTTTTTCGTTATGATTTCTTATGTTTAAATAATGAGTTTTTAATCCCGACAACAGTCAAGCCGTAAATAACTCCACTAAGCATCCCCATTAAAACATCTAATGGATAATGCACACCGAGATAAACCCGAAAAGGGGTCAAGTCCACTCTTGACTGCAATAGAAAAAATCATGATTATAAAACAAGCTAAGCTATCAAATAACAATTAAAACCTAACCATTTATTCGACCTAACACCAAACAGCGAGTCTCCGTTTCTAAGATCCACTGCTGTTAGAGTTTCATTAATTACAATATTTATTTGCCTTTGCTCACTGCCTGTGACCAAGGGCGTTATATTTTAGGAGGGTAAAATAATGGACGAAGATAAAGTGAGTGGATCTCTCTTTGTTGAAGACTCCACATCACTAAATAAATCTGAAAAAAGACATCGTTGTGCAGGCGTAATAGGAATTATTTCTTTGATTGCAACTATAGTTGCTGCTGTTTTAATAATTACCAACATTTGGACATGGAAAATGCTCTATGTATTAATTGCTACATGGGCTATCCTCCCTCCTTCTTGGTTTTGGTATGAGTACTTTTATATTTATCGAGAGTACGGTAAGAAAGGAACACTAGAACTATACAAATATGGTCAGCAAGTTTCAGGTGCTGTTTGGGCAGGAGTATTGGTTGTTTTATTTGCGATAGCTTCATCAGATAATTTAAAAGTACAAGGAAAAGAAGAGTCGATAAAGATTGCTCATGAACTATTAGAAAGCTTAGATAAGCTTGACGAGAAAAAGATAAACCAAATAAAAAAACTATTAGAATAATATATTGAAAAGTAGAAATGGGGTTAATTTCTGCATGACTGCATGTTAAAAAAAATCATAATGGGTTCCGTCCCATCTATTACTTGCTTCGCTTCGTAAAAAATGGGACTCGGTTATTTAATTTTGTGTCCTGCATTTGCAAAAAACACAAAAGCAGGAATTATTTAAGAACTGCTATTAAAGATTTAAAACATAAAACACATAACAATTGCGTAGACCTAACGTGGATCAATGCTCTGCGTGTTACATGCAACCGTTTTTGCCACGTAGGTCACGCACGGCGTTATGATTTCTTAAGTTTAAATAATGAGTTTTTTATCCTGACAACAGTCAAACCGTAAACAGCTCCACTAAACATCCCCATTAAAACATCTAATGGATAATGCACGCCCAGATAAACCCGGGAATAGCAAACAAGAATAACCACAAAAGCCATATAGAATATTAGTTTTCTATATTCATAACAGACTACTGTGCTTATGGCGGCAGAATTAGCGGCATGGGCGGATGGCAGGGAAAAAGAATCTGAACAGCCAACCAGTAAATGGACACCTTCCAGAGCGTTACAGGGTCTTAGTCTACCCAGAAAAGGTTTGAAAAAATTACTGGTTAAATGTTCACTTATTCCCAGAGCTAATAAAACCATTAGAAATACGGTAGAAGCCTTTTTCCGGTCCTTAATAAAGAAATAAACAAATCCTGCAAGGATAAAAGGATACCAGAACTTTTTGTTGGAAATCAGGGGCATTAAAATATCAAAAAAAACATTCTGTGCGTCACGGTTAATGAAGAAAAAAAGATATGTGTCTATTGCGTTCAAAGTATTGTCCTCTTTGATTTGTTTTCCAGTAAATCAATTATAATTCAAAGTACAGGAATTTCAATGTAGAGATTTTTCGGTCTCCTTTCTTCCTTCAACTAGGCTCATGACAGGCTTGTCAGAATGACAGAAGAGAAGTGTTATGCCGAGCCCTTCGCTTGTCATTCTAAGCGAGGCGAAGAATCTCTTTCTTTGACTCAGGATAAACTACGCGAAGAACCTAACCTGATGGTAAAATTGACTTATTAAACCACAAGGAGGTTAAAAATTCAATTTCAAGCCCTGATGGGTCATTGTAAATGGAATTTTAATAAAGCCATGCTATATGGTAATCTATTCTTATGAACAAGGATGATAAGCCAAAGAGTGAAGCGGAAGAAGTGCCTGATATAAAATTTATTGAGGCCTTGAACGACCTTGTTGAAAACGTTCCTCACAGGAAGGGAGCAAAGAAATATTCCCTTCTTTTATCAATTCGATCCTACTATAAAATTGACGATGACCTTCACAC
>DASCNB010000104.1:0-18273 GCA_036011265.1 Nitrospinota bacterium
TGCTGTTCTATAATGTCTTTAGATATGGTCAACCCCAGGCCAGTACCCTGGATCGATTTAGTGCTTCTACGATTTAACTGTACAAATTTTTCAAATATTTTATCTAATGATTCCTGTGGAATACCGATCCCCGTATCAGATATGGATACTTTAACATACGGCACCGCAGTACCCTTTTCATTAATTAGTGTGGTCAGGGAAGCATTAACATTTATGGAACCTTTCGGTGGAGTGAACTTAACAGAGTTACTAAGTAAATTAGAAAAGACCTGTCCCAGCCCTTTTTTATCTACGTATATAGATGGTAGTTCTTTTTCTACCTGACTATTTATCGATATTTTATGGGTTTCCGCATCGCCCTGAAACACTTTTACAAAATGATCAATTATTTCTTTGATCTCAATTTCTTCAGGATTATATTCCGCTAATCCGGCTTCAATTTTTGAAATATCCAGAAAACTGTCAATCAAGCTACTCAGTCTTATACTTTCCTCTTTAATAATCTCAGCATATTCACCTTGTCCCTTATTAGGTCTATGCCCGTACATCAACAGCAGTTCTGAATAAGAACGAATAGAAGTAAGTGGGGTTCTAAGATCGTGGGCCACCATATTTAAAAAATCACTTTTCTTTTTATCTAATTCTTCTGCCATATCAGCTTTTAATTCCTCGCTTTGCCGGTCGGAATAGAGCTTATAGAAATAAATTAAAAAACTAATAATAAATATCAGAATTATTGTAAACAAAGAAATTCTAATCTTGTTACTTGTTGACATGATATTTAAGATTTCATCAAAAGGCAGTTCTGAACCGACATACCATTGTTGACTAACGATTTTGGCCGGTAGAAACCCTACAAGTGATCTCTCTCCGCCTTCATGGTAATAATCCAACGGGAGGCGAAAGCTACCTTCTTTTTGCTGAAAAATCGTTTTAATCGCTTTGTCGTGATATTTCTGCGGCAAACCGAGAGAACAACTCAGCAATTTCCCGGAACTATCAAATAGCCACGCGTGTTCGGAAAGATTATCTGCTATTTTGTAGATTGTATCCATCTCTATATTTACAATGACTATTCCTTTTTTTTGTTTAACGAGATTGACAGGCATCGCTAAGCGGATCATCTCTCGATGTGGGAGTTCTATTTTTCCAAATTCCTTGTTCAAAGTAATAGAAGAAAGGTAAAACTGATTGGAATCCATGCTCATAGCTTTAGAAAAATAAATCTCTTTAGATTTATCCTGTAGAATTTTAACCGGGTTAATACTGCCGCCTTTTTCTCTTTCCACTCTGACAATTTCCTGCCCAAGTGAATCAATAAACCGAAACTGGCTTAGAAATTCATGGCTCTCTATCGTGGCAATGAATAGACTGGTGAGGGCGGTTTTCCAAATCTCAATTTGCTTTTCATCTTTTTTTTCTATAGCAGTAAGCAAGTTTTGTATCGGGAAGCTATGTGCGGCACGAATAAGTTCATCTTCGCTCATTTTAAAAATTTGCTCAATTTGTTCCCCCCCTGTTTTTGCCAGCAATACCTGGCTGTTAACCACCTGTTCTGCAATTTGATTTTCCACAACCATTTGAAGACGCTGGAAAAAGAAAATAATGGTCCCAGCGCTAAAAATCATGACAATTGTTAATATAGCAATTTTACTTTTCATTTCTGTTTTTATTTAAAGTCTTCAGCTCTTAGCTGTACGCCTTTCAGTTATTTCTACAGGCATAAAATAGTTTACATTTTTCCATAAGCAGGTTGTCCGAATATGTCATTCTGAGGCTTTGCTGAAGAATCTCTGTTTTACAATTTAGTTGAAATCATGAGATTCTTCACTTCGCTCAGAATGACAAAGTGCGTGTTTTTGGCATTTTTGTACAGCCTGACCCTTGTCATTATGAGTTATGATGCATTTTAAATATATTTTCAGAAGTTCAGCAGTGCTGAAGTCCTGAAAGTTGCTAAAATTTTTAAAAAGAGGAGATTCTTAGCTTGCGATCAGACTAACTCTATTATTTATACTTACAACCTCCTGTATCACCCCCTTCGACTTTAGTCAGGTCAAGTTTTGCTAAGGGGGAATAAAAAATACGAATGTGCGTTATTAGAGGTGCCCTTACCATTTTCCACTATATCGGGTTTGGGTCTTGACAATATGTTGTTTTTCATTATAAATAAATAGGTTACTTAAAACATGTAGATTTTATCAGGAATCCATAGACAGGACAAGGATGTCTCATCTGTAAACCACGTTAGAGAACTATGTTCTCTAACGGCCAAAGATGGTGGCAAGGAATGTTTTATTACGCCGACAGGAATCGGTAGCTTTCTCTAGCGGAGTAAATGTAACTCGAAAAGGAGACCATGGAAAGAATTTCCCATGTACTAATAGTAGATGATGATCCTCATAGCAGGGGCGCTATCAGCATCGCCCTCAAGGAAGAAGGATATTTGCCAACGGAGGCAAAATCAGGTGAGGAAGGAATAAATCTTTTAAGGGAGAATACCTATGATATGGCAATAATAGACCTTCGCCTTCCGGATATGGACGGCATTGAGTTTCTTAAGATATGCAAACGTAATTCTCCCGACTGTATGGCAGTTCTTCTCACTGCCTATGGCTCTGTAGGTACAGCTGTTGAGGCCCTGAAAGCCGGTGCCAATGACTATATAACAAAACCATTCTCAATGGAGGGACTCCTCCTGACGGTTCAGCAACTCACAATTTCAAAGATATTAGAAGACAAAAGCACATTACTCAAAAAAGAGGAGTATGCTTTTAATAAAGAAGTCATAGGCAAGCATGAAAGGATGCAAGAAGTCTTTGAAATGATAAAGATAGCATCCGAGACAGACGCTACTGTCTTGTTGTCAGGAGAAAGCGGCACGGGCAAGGAACTGGCAGCCGATGCAATTCATTATAGTAGTCCGAGAAAATATTATCCATTTATTAAGGTAAGTTGCGCGTCTTTACCCGAATCCCTCCTCGAAGCGGAACTTTTTGGCTATGAGAAAGGAGCCTATACAGGCGCTCTAAAACAGAAAAAAGGCAGGTTTGATTTAGCCCATAAGGGGACCATCTTCCTTGATGAAATTGGAGAGACGCCTCCCGGTGTTCAGGTAAAGCTGTTGAGAGTGATCCAGGAAAGGGAGTTTGAGAGGTTAGGTGGAACAGAGACCATAAAAGTAGATATCAAGATTATATGCGCGACCCAGAGGGATTTAAAAAAAGAAATACAAAATGGAGCATTTAGAGAGGACCTTTACTTCCGACTAAATGTACTTCCCATACACCTGCCACCCTTAAGAGAACGAAGGGGCGACATCTTGTTTCTGTCAAACTTCTTTCTAAAACGCTACGCGGAACTGCATCAAAAACCAGCAAAGGACTTTTCAATCGAGGCTAAAGAAGTGCTTTTTAATTATCACTTCCCCGGAAATGTGAGGGAATTAGAAAACGTTTGTCATAGGGGTCTGCTTTTAAGCAAGGGAAAAGAGATTCAGTCTTGGGACCTTCCAACGGAAATTTGTGGCTACTATAATAAAGATTCCAATGCTTCCAACAATGCCCGGAGTTTTGAGCCATTATTCACGGCGACCAAGGCCTTTGAAAAAGAGTATATAGCAAGGATACTGCAGGAGACAAAAGGCAACAAGGGCCTGGCAGCAAGGCTCTTAAAGGTGTCGAGAAAGACTCTCTGGGAAAAGTGCAAAGCCCTGGGAATTACGAGTGGCTCGTAGATTGTACCTGCTCACGGTTGTCGGTCGACAGTTTACAGTTTAAAAAGTAAGTACAAACGAAAGAGGAGATCACCCTTCCTATAATTCCCGATAAAGGCATTTGGAATTACAAGCTTGGAGAGCGGGAATCACAATCATAGTTCTAAGTTCCTCAGCCCTGCATAAGCCGTTGCAAAAAAAGCTAAACAGTACCTAAAAAAACAAGAACTAATTATTTCCAATTGCTAATTGTAAGCTGTTAATTGTTAATGCCCGGTCATGAACCATGTCTCAATCGAAAGTTGCTGGTAAGCATCGGTGGCGCGGGGATCGATCCGGCAAATACGATGAAAACGCGGAACGGTAAAGATAACCAGTGACCGTGGTTCAGGGGCAATGCATTCGGAAATTTCGACGGTTGTTTGCTTGCCTGTTTCATCCTTCTCTGTTCCGTATACGATCAATTCACCGCCCCAATCAACGTCCCATTTATCGTGGAAGTATGCGGTTATTGCCAGTCGGCGCAGGGGAGAGGCTTCTTTAGAGGTCACATCCGCCTTATTGGTATCATCATGTATGGAGAGGCAGTCGCCCACTGCGTAAGAAAAATAATTTAAATTCAACTGAGGTTGCTTAATGTCATCAGAAGAACCGGTGTAGTTGGCAATGCATGGTAGATTAATCTTATCCAGAAATCTTTCCCTCTCCGGTTGCCCAATATCCCCCATGCTCCAATTTCCGCAATTTGGGAAAGAGCGAGATGCCTCAGGCATATCCGCAAGTTTTTTCCAGGTCGCCTGGTTCATGGCGTTCTGGAAAAAGGTCTGTTCTTCAGGAGTCCAGAATTCCTCCAGCACCAGCACAGGATCTTTGTCAAACGAAAATGACTCTTGATTGAAATCTTGAAATAGAACTTTCATAACATTATCAAAGAAACCATAGAGCAGCTTCGCCGCAACCCAAAATTAAGTTGCTACAGGAGTACTTAGTGCGGCCTTCCGCCGCAATCAAAATTACAATCCCCTATATCAGGCTGTCCGAAAACTGCGGAAGTCACATGATTGTCATTCTGAACGAAGCGAAGAATCTCATGATTTCAATAAGTTTTTAAAACAGAGATTCTTCGGCAAAGCCTCAGAATGACAGTTTTCGGACACCCTCAATTTGGGGAGAGAACTCTCCTCTAAAATGTCCCTTCAGGACGGGGTGTCTTAAAAACTTAGCTAAGCCTTGCATAATGCACCATAGTTATCTAAATTCTGCGGTCCGATATTAAAATACTTGTTAACTCCTAATGTTCTGTCATGAACCATGTCACGATGGTTTGTCGTCGGTGATCACCAGCTAAAGGATCGATTCGGCATACACGATGATGACGCGGAACAGTAAACATTGCCAGCGACCTGGGTTTAGGGGCCACGCATCCGACAATATCAAGTGTTTTTTTGCCGGTTTTATCTTTCCTGTCTCCGTAAACGAGCAACTCACCGCCCCAATTAGGTTCCCATTCATTGTGAAAGTAGGCAACCATTGCCAGCCGGCGAAGGGGTGGGCGTGGAAGATGAGAGGGCACATAAGCTTCGTCCGTATCATCATGGGTGGGCAGGCTGTCGCCCACTCCGTATGAATAATAATTTAAATTCAAATGACGCCCCTTAATGTTAGGAAAAGAATCAATGTGGTCGGCAATGCAGTCAAGAGTGATTTTACTTAGAAATATCTCTCTTTCCTCTTGAGCTACATCCCCCCTGTGCCAGTTCCCGGAATTTGGAAAAGCACTGGCCACTGCGGGCATGTCCTTAAGGGTTTTCCAGGCAGCCTTTTTCATGGCATCCAGGAAAAAGGCCTGGTCGTCAGGAGTCCAGAATTCCTCCAGCACCAGTACCGGGTCATTTTGAAACGAAAATGCCTCTTGATTGAAATCTTTATACAAAACTTTCATAAAACCACCTAGAGAATGCCATTAGTTTTTTTAAATTATCAAAACATAAATCCCAAGTCAAATTTTTCATTTTCTATGTAGTTAAAATCCGCCATCTATTAATCCATAAAATCTGAAAGAAATCGTGAAGCAAAAAAAAACCTTTTAGCCGCTCAGTTACCTCAAGATAACTTACAAGGTTTTATTTTGGAACTTTTGTTTTTTTTAACCTGTGAGAGGGATTTTGAGGAAGACAATCCGGAAAAAATTCAGGAAAATTAGTACTACTAAAAGGTAAACTTTGTTTCCATTAAGTAATACTACTCTTAAACTATTATAAATTCGAAAAAAAAGTCAACCCTCGAACTACATTACGCCATTTTTTTCAATATATTGTATACTTAATTGCTTTCACCACAATATATACCATCAACAGAGGAGAAAATAAAATTGTAATGCACCGTTAAATTCCTTTCTGTTACCTATTTGTAACATTGCGGAATTTCTCCGCTAAACCATTAAACCAAGTAATACTTGATAAATCAATGCCATACGAAGTAAATCAAGACTTTATTAAGATGGCATCCTAATTGCTCCTAATCTAAACCTCTTATACTTTCAATGCTTTAGTTTGTGATGGGCATAAAAAAAGTTTCTCTTTTTTTAACATTTTGCTTGACAACATTAAATGAGGAAGCGTATACTCCCTTTCTCATTTTATAAAATGGAGTGGAACCCCCTTTGGAGGTATTTGAAGATTACTTGTTTTAGCTAAAAAACAATTACGTCCGGGATTTGTAACAAGTGTGATTTTATTTTTTAAACAAAGTTAAGAAAGGACCTGAATGGATATTGATTACGCCCCAGATATGTTGGATGAATTAGTAAGAATGGAGATGGAGCGCAGGGAAAAGGAAGGAGATCTCGGTCTCACCAAAGAGTATCACAAGTTAAGAGAATCGTTATATAATCTTCCCGATGACGACGACGATAGGGAAGAGGGGTTTGAAGAGGTAGATAGAAAGGTCTTTGCCACGCTGGGTCTTGGAAGTGGCATCGAGGAGATCCTTGAAGAGTTCCCTTTAATTCCAGAAAAGATAGGCCTCATGGAAATAAGGAAGGCATATAACAGGGAAGAAGAGAGTGTAAATATTTCTAACAGGCATTTGGAAACAGACCAAAAAGCGACTATCATCAGGCTTCGGCCTCAATGTTTCTTTAATCCAAATGGTTTTGTAAACGTTATCCGACATGAGTTTATGCATCTTAATGATATTTTGGATGAAGAGTTTGGTTACAACACAAGGCGATTTGGAAAAAACCCGAGTGAAGACGCCTTCATCAGGGACCGGTACAGAGTCATGTGGGACATCTATATAGAAGGTCGTTTGGCAAGAGAAGGAAGGGACGCAACAGACATGGGTAGAGACGGCTGTTGGAAGGAGTTTAATCTCCTCTATGTCAAGTTACCCGAGGAAGACAGGAAGACCATCTTTGAAACCCTCTGGAACAGGGAGAAGATGACCCATTCGGGAATTGCTGAACTTGCCTCAGACCCTTACAAACTTTTGCAGTCGGCAGATATATCCACCAAAGAAGGAGATGCAGAGACAAAGAAAAAGGTTGCCCTGCCGGGAAGCCCCTGTCCCCTCTGTAAATTCCCCACCTATCACCCTGTTCATGATTTTTCTCCTGAAGCTTTAGAAAAAATAAAAAAGGATTTTCCAAAATGGGAAGAGGACTGGGCATGTGAGCGGTGTATGGATCTTTACAATTTGAAACCGTTTGAACGGCAAGAGGATTTTACCCCGATGAGATCGCAAGTATAAAAAGGGGTTTTGCATTATACAGCGCCAACTAAAGGCGCGCGTTAAGTTATTTTTTATGGTTAAATTTTTTATTAAACATTTTTTCCCCGGCCATTTTGGAACCGGGATATTTAAAAGAAAAGGAGGCGAAACGGTCGGGATTTTACAGACTATCCTATTTATTAAAAGATAGTCGGAACTTTTCTTTAAAGAACAAACCTTGTTTTAGAGGAAAGTCGGGACAAGGCCCAGGAAGAGACATATTTTATAAAATTTTTTTATAAAGAAAGGGAAACTATTTATGCATTTAAAAAGAAGGAAATTTCTGCAGATAAGCGCTGCAACTGCTGCATCAATAGCCGCTCTTAACAGGAATAACCTTGCGTTGAGTTCCATGGTGACAAAGGTAGATAATCCGTTGTCGTCCTATCCTGATGTAAAGTGGGAAAGGCTTTACCACGATCAGTATAGATACGACAGGACCTTTACTTATGCCTGTTCACCTAATGATACTCATCAGTGCAGGGTAAGAGCCTTTGTAAGAAACGGCGTGGTAATGAGAACGGAGCAGAACTATGCTCATCAGAACTACGGCGATATTTATGGTAACAAGGCAACAAGAAACTGGAACCCGAGAATGTGTCTTAAGGGATACACTTTCGCCAGAAGGGTATACGGACCATACAGACTTAAATACCCGATGATAAGAAAAATGTGGAAACAGTGGGCCGATGATGGATTTCCTCATTTATCAGAAGATAACAGAGTTAAGTATAAGTTTAGAAGTCGTGCTTCTGATGGTTTCGTAAGGGTTTCCTGGGACGATGCCTTTATGTATGCAGCTAAAGGCTTTGAAGCTATCTCCAGGAGATACAGCGGAAAGGCAGGCGGACAGCTCTTGTTGGATCAGGGTTATGATCCGGATATGATTAAAGATATGGGTGGCGCTGGAACAAGGACCCTCAAGTTCCGCGGCGGAATGGGACTTCTCCAGGTTATCGGTGTATATGGTACCTACAGAGTCTCCACCATGATGGCCCTTCTTGATGTTTACGTCAGGGGAGCTACAGAAAAAAATGCCAGAGGCGGAAGAAACTGGTCAAACTATACATGGCACGGCGATCAAGCGCCAGGACATCCCTGGAGTCATGGATTGCAGACCTCTGATATTGACTTTAACGATCTGAGGTTTTCCAAGCTGACCATTCAGGTGGGTAAAAATCTTATTGAGAATAAAATGCCTGAAGCTCACTGGCTGGCCGAAATTCAGGAAAGGGGCGGGACAATTGTAACTATCAGCCCGGAGTATAATCCCCCTGCAACCAAATCAGACTACTGGATACCAATACGACCGGGATTATCAGATACCTCAATATTTCTTTATATCACAAAATCTCTTATTGATAATAATCAGTATGATAAAGATTTTGTAAAGGGGTATACGGATTTCCCACTGCTTATCAGAACGGACAATTTGAAAAAGTTAAGAGCCAACGATGTAATTAAAGACCATAAAAACCTCCTGAAAAAGGACGGATACAGTTATGCGGTCCAGGGTCTTACGGACGCGCAGTATAAAAAAATCGGCGGCGACTTTTGCGTGTGGGACAGCAAGACCAACAGCGTAAAGGCTATTTCCAGAGACCACATTGGAAAGTATATGAAATCTGCCGGTATTGATCCTGCTTTAGAAGGTACTTTCAAGGTCAAACTGAAAAACGGTGAAGAGGTCCCTGTAATGCCTGTGTTCCAGATGTATAAGGTTCATTTACAGGACTATGATCTTGATTCCGTTCATGAAATCTGTGGCGCCGAGAAAAGCAAGCTGAAAAGGCTCGCTCATGATTTTGCGACCATTAAACCGATATCCATCCATTATGGTGAGGGTATCAATCACTGGTTCCATGCGACTCTGCATAACAGAGCAACTTATTTGCCATTAATGCTTACAGGAAATCTTGGAGCGTTTGGTTCCGGTTCCCACACATGGGCTGGCAACTATAAAGCCGGTAACTGGCAGGCTTCCAAATGGAGTGGTCCTGGATTTTATGGCCTGGTTGCGGAAGATCCATTTCATCAGAACCTCGATCCAAAAGCGCGCGCCAAGGATTTAAAGATTAAAGGACGCGCAAAAGGCGAAGAGGTTGGCTACTGGAACCACGGTGATATGCCGCTTGTTGTTAATACACCGAAATATGGTCGGAAGAACTTTACCGGCTGGTCAGCTATGCCAACTCCTACCAAAGCTCTTTGGTATGTAAACGTTAACTTGTTTAACAACGCGAAACACCATTACGATATGATCTTCAATGTTAATCCAAAGATTGAGATGATCATCACATCAGATATTGAGATGACCTCTTCCGCGGAATATTCAGATATCATTTTTGCCGCCAACACATGGATGGAGAAGGAAGTCCACGAATGCGCGACTGCCTGTTCCAACCCGTTCATCCAGATTTGGAAAGGTGGTATTAAACCTCTGTACGATACATTGGATGATCTCAACTGTCAGGCAGGCGTTGCTAATGCTCTGTTTAAACTGACCGGGGACAAGAGGTTCTATAACCACTACAAATTCGCCCTGGAAGGCAACCATGACGTCTACTTGAACCGGATTTTAGATGGCAGCACGACGACAACATCTCCGGTGAAAGGAAAAGGAAGCTACTCGGTAGAAAAAATAATTAAAGGTGAATACGGCGAAGAGGGTGGTGCGTTGATGATGTACCGGACCTATCCGAGAAACTCTTTCTGGGAACAGACTCAGGAAGATCGCCCAACCTACCTTGATCACGGAAGATTCGCGGCATATTCGGATGATCCTACTGCTATAGAAGCAGGCGAGAACTTTATCGTTCACAGGGAAGGTCCGGAAGCAACGCCATTCTTACCGAATGTTATCGTAAGTACCAACCCGTACATCCGCCCGGATGACCAGGGTCTTCCAGAAGACGCTGAACACTGGGATGAGAGGACGGTTCGGAATATTAAGAAACCATGGAGCGCGGTAAAAAGGACGAAGAACTTCCTCTGGGAGAAAGGCTACAAATTTTACTGTGTTACTCCGAAGACAAGACATAGAGTGCATTCTCAATGGTCTGTTTGTGACTGGAACCTTATCTGGAACAATAACTACGGTGATCCTTACAGAATGGATAAGAGATGTCCGGGTGTCGGAGAGCATCAGCTCCATATTAATCCACAGGCTGCCAAAGACATGGGAATCGGAGACGGTGACTATGTTTACGCAGACGCTAACCCTGCCGACAGGCCATACAGGAACTGGAGACCGAGTGATCCGAGGTATAAGGTTGCAAGGTTAATGGTCAGGGCAAAATATAATCCAGCGTATCCATACAGTACAACCATGATGAAACATGCTCCTTACACGGCGTCTGAAAAGACCGTAAAAGCTCATGAGTCAAGGCCGGATGGAAGGGCAGTTTCTGCGGATACGGGTTATCAGTCAAACTTTAGATACGGATCACAGCAGTCAGTGACAAGAGATTGGTCCATGCCTATGCATCAGACCGATACACTCTTTCACAAGAAAAAGATTGCTATGAGATTCTTCTTTGGTTGTGAACCGGACAATCATGGAGTAAACACCGTGCCGAAAGAAACCCTTATTAAGATCACAAAGGCGGAAGATGCCGGTATAGGCGGAGTAGGTCTCTGGGATCCGGTCAAAACCGGTCTTACACCTGCTAATGAGAACCGTCTTTCCAAGATGTACTTAAAAGGAAAGCTTGTAAGGGTAAATGTCTAAATTAGACATTTAATAGTGAACAAATAGATGGGAAGGGGGTTTTTACCCCCCTCCCGTCATTATATAAATTTGATATTAAGGAGGAAAAATATCATGGCTGAAGTTCATAATTGGCAATTAGGAAGAAAGATGTGGTATCCCTATGAGGAAGCCCATCCAAACCGCCAGTTTGCTTTTGTTTTTAATATAAACCGCTGTATTGCCTGTCAGACATGCACCATGGCTTGTAAGGCTACCTGGACATTTTCAAAAGGCCAGGAGTTTATGTGGTGGAATAATGTTGAGACAAAGCCGTATGGTGGATATCCCCAGTTCTGGGACCAAAAAGCAATGCATCTCTTAGAGAAAGCTAATCCAGCGGGACAGACTTGGAACTCGCGACAGGGTAAAGGCATCTACGGAACGTATAATGGAATGACGATCTTTGAGGCGCCAACCGCAAAGGAAAGAGAAAGAGGACAAAACGCGGTCGGTTATGTTCCCTCGGATAAAGAATGGCGTTTTCCAAACATATATGAAGATACTGCGACCGGAGATTCTAAGGCTGGAGTACATACAAACTTTACAGAAGGTGAGCAATTGCCGGAGCATAGCGGCAGATGGTTCCACTATTTGCAGAGATTATGCAACCACTGCACATATCCCGCGTGTCTTGGCGCTTGCCCGAGAAAAGCTATTTACAAACGTCAGCAGGATGGGATCGTGCTTATAGACCAGGCCCGCTGTAGAGGGTATAGAAAGTGCGTGGAACAATGTCCATACAAAAAACCTATGTACAGATCCACGACAAGAATCTCTGAAAAATGTATCGCCTGTTATCCAAGAATAGAAGGGACTGACCCGATTTCCGGTGGACGCCCAATGGAAACCAGGTGTATGGCTGCGTGTGTTGGTCAGATCAGAATGCAGGGATTGGTTAAGATAGATAAAAACGGTGAGTGGGCGCATGATCCTCAGCATCCCCTTTATTACCTGATAAAGGTAAGAAAAGTAGCTCTCCCTCTCTATCCGCAGTTCGGGACTGAGCCGAATGGTTATTACATTCCGGCAAGAAACGCGCCAAGGGATTATTCCAAACAGATGTTTGGCCCGGGAGCCGATCACGCGGTAGAACAGTATCTGGCGCCTGACAGAGAACTCCTGGCAGTAATGAACCTCTTCAGGAAGACCCAAAAGATTATTTTCAAATTTGGGATAAAGAAGGGGCCGAAAGTATATGAGACGGTCTTTCACGGAAAACCGTGGGCGATGTACAACGACACGGTTATCGGTTATGGTCATGATGGAAAAGAAATAGTCAGGACCACGATTGAGGAACCGATCCATATCAGACCGGAAAAACACATCACATCAATTTAAGAGAATAGGAGATCTTTGATGGCGTCTACGGAAACAGAAAAAAAAGATGTGAGTAAGGAAGATAAAGCAAAGGCGGAGACTGCATTTGTGAGGAGCCAGATATACCGGCTCCTCTCACTTGCCTTCCATTACCCGAAGGAGGAGATATTTAATTTACTTGCTAAAGGTTCCTTTATCAAGGAACTCAAGGATTACTTCTCCTACATCTTAGTTAATAATACAACAGAGATAACAAAGGAGATGGGTGATAATGCCATTGAAATCATTACGGCATTGGAAGAGGTGATTGGTAAGGAGTTTCCAAACCGCGACCTCTCTTATCTTCAGGAGAAATTTCATACTGTGTTTGGACATACTGTTCATAAAGATTATCCTCCAATGGGATCACATTATGGGCAAGATCATATGTTTCAGTCCAGCCAGCATCTGGCAGACATAGCCGGTTACTATAACGCGTTTGGTTTGGAGCCTGCCGGTAAACAACTGGAGGGCTTGGACCACATCAGTCTGGAACTGGAATTTATGTATGTTCTCACCTTTAAGGAAGGGTATGCCATTGAGAACGATGGTTCAGAGAAGGTGGACGTTTGTGTTAAGACACAAAAGAAATTTATGAAGAATGAGTTAGGTAGTTGGGCCTCTTTCTTTGCAAAGCTTCTTGAATCAAAAGGAAATGATGAATATTATCAAAAGATGGCCGGCCTTCTGAAAGTATTTTTGGAAATGGAAGTTGCATTTCTCAAGGTCAAACCTCGAAGGCTCAAAGCTCCGGATGTGAGCGATTCACTGGATGAATCAGCGAGGGACAGAGGTGGTATTGAGTGTGGACATGAAGCGCTGAAAGATAGTACGCAATTGTCTGAATTCATCAAATAAAAAAATTTTAATGAAAGGACATAGATGAAGAAAAAATTATTAACAATATGTTTAGCTGTAATGCTGTCTTTTTATGTGGTCGGCATTGACAAGGTTGAGGCAGCAGGCGCTACTTTGAATGCTGATCAAACCGGAGGAGTGGATGTTGCAAGTATTGCCTCCGCAGATGCAGGCGGCAAAATTTCTACCAATCCTTTTGCTGCTCAGTGGATCAATGCTCCGAGAACGGTAGTTTCACTGCTTCCGCAGGATGTAACGGAACCAAAAGAATTTGCTCCCGCTATAACACAGGTTGCTGTCAGTGTATTACGGAATCCATGCTCGGTAGCTATTAGATTGCAATGGAGAGATGATAGCATAGACACTGCAGCGTTAAGGCATGATGATTTCAGGGATGGAGCTGCCATTATGTTTCCGATGAAACCTACTGACGATTCCGTAGGTGACGAGGTACAGGGAATTTTACCTTTTATGGGTGACGATGGTAACGCGGTCAATATCTGGCACTGGAAAGCGGACTGGGAGAGAGAAGGTGGTGTAGAGACAGAGCTTAGGGATGCCCAGTACCCGCACATGCAGTCCGATTACTATATCAATGAAACGGCCGGCTCTTCTGCCGTAGGGGTTGGTAAACCTGATACCGGTACAGGGTGCAGTGACTGTGTAGGAAATTCGAATCCATGCAGCGGTTCTGCGCTCGGCATAGGACCGGAACAAGGCCAAACTCTGATGACAGGCAGTGGAGATAGCCAGGGTGTTTTTGATGCTGGTGAACATTTAAACAATATTCTCGCAACAGAGTCTCTCAGGGCTTCCTCTGTAGAAGATCTCAATGCTGAGGGTTTTGGAACATTGACCACACAGGCCAGCCAGGATGTTAGTGGTTATGGCGCTCATGGTAATGGCTCATGGTCAGTAGTTTTTATAAGGGGTGTGTCCACAAGTGATAGCAATGATGTTCAGTTCGGTAGTTTTAGTGGAAATATCCCGGTTGCCTTTGCAGTATGGGATGGTAGCAATGGAGAGAGAAATGGCATGAAGGGTAGATCAACCTGGCACTGGCTCAAGCTTCAATAAAGCGTACAGGTTTAGTTTTAGTGATTTATATAGTGCCCTGAGAGGATTATACTTTAATCAGTAAATCCCTCAGGGCATTTTCTTTATTAATAATTTTACGCAGAGACGCAACAAAAAAAATCACAAATACCAAATTACAGTAAACAAGTGAATCTCAATAACTATGGTTCGGCAGGCTCACCATGACAATCTTTCAATCCTGTCACCCTGAGCTTGCAGAAGGGTTGCCTATTGTAATTTGGTACTTGGGATTTCATTTTTATTCAATAAGTTAATTCAACAATAAAAGAGGAGAAAAAGTTATGGCAAAAGCAAGCGCACGTCACATATTGGTAGCTACCGCGGATGAATGCAAGGAACTAATGACGAAAATTGAGGAAGGAGCTGACTTTGCGGAATTAGCCGGGAGCCACTCAAGCTGTCCATCTGGTAAGAAAGGCGGGGATCTTGGGGAGTTTCTTCCCGGTCAGATGGTCCCGGAATTTGATGATGTTGTTTTCAGCGAGGAGTTGGGTAAAGTTCATGGACCGATTAAAACCGATTTTGGTTTTCACCTTATTGAAATAATGAGCCGTACGGATGATGCTGAGAGCAAGAAGACAGCAATAAAAGGTGGACAGGGTGAAACGGAGACAGTTGATGACACAAAACCGATAAATCCATTTTTGGGAGAGGAAAGAGGAGATCGTAAAAAGGATTATTCAGAGCATTGCCAGGCTATTTTTGATATTGCAAAAGCGGTGAAAGGTTTAGGATGCAAAGACTTTTTCTTTTTACAGCCTTTATCGGTTGATCATCGTGTGGTTAATGCCTACCAGGACCACCTGATTAGTTTACAAAATTTGGTAAAGATTTTTCAAGAAACAAGCGATAAAAAAAAGCAGAAAGAAGGAGCGGAGGAAACATTTTTAAGACTTAGAACGGTGATGATGGAGATAAGAGAAAAGATCATTGACCCTATCCATAAGGAAATTAAAGGAGATAACTTAAAAACTTTCACCCAGTATGTCGACAGATGGAATAGCATGATAGATGAGGTGCTTGAAGTAGATAAAGCGTGGGGTCAAAAATATGAATATGGTAAACCGCTTAAAGTTGATTTACCGGAACTTGCAGAGGTAAGCAAGTAAATGAACTGATCAGGATCCCGCCTTCAGATGAAGATACTCCTTTCTGAGGCATAAAAGTGTTGAGGCAGAAGGCAACGGTTCGCAGTTGTCGATTAGACCTTTAACGGTTTAAAAAATATGCTAAAAGATAAATTTAACAGAACGATTAAATATCTTAGAATTTCTCTAACTGAGTCCTGTAATCTTCACTGTTTTTATTGCAGGCCAAACGAGGATAAAACTACAACTTCCTGCCGGAGCTATTTATCACCTGAAGAAACGCTGCAGATTGTCAGGGCCTTTTCTGAACTCGGTGTATCCCATGTACGGTTAAGCGGCGGAGAGCCTCTGTTAAGAAAAGATCTTTGCCTTTTAGTAAAGGAAATTAGTCGCCTTTCCGGGATAAAAGATGTCTCACTTACAACTAACGGAATTCTTTTGGAGAGTTTTTCGCCTAAATTAAAAAACGCCGGCCTTAATCGCCTCAATATCAGTCTCGATTCTTTACTGCCTGAAAAGTTTAAAGAGATTACTAATGGCGGTGATTTAACGAAGGTTTTAAAAGGAATTGATTCCGCGCTTGCATACGAATTAACTCCTATAAAAATTAATATGGTCGTAATGCGAGGCATAAATGATAACGAAGTAATCCCGATAATAAAGTTCTGTATGAAAAAAAAGATTATCCTGAGGTTGATTGAATTTATGCCACTCGGGAATTCGTCTTCAGACGTGAAGAAAAGGCATATTCCAACCAGAGAAATTCGTGAAAAAGTTGCACAACATTTCTCCCTGGGAAAAACAACATTTAAAGGCCCGGGACCCGCATGGTACGAATATGTTAAGGAAGACGGTATGTTGATAGGGTTTATAAGCGCTGTCAGTCAGCACTTCTGTAAAACATGCAACCGGGTTCGTTTAATGGCGTCCGGCAAGTTGCACCTCTGCCTTGGACATGAGAACCAGGTCGATCTGGCGTCATTAATAAGAAAGCCGGGAATTTCAGCTGAAGAGTTAAAAGAACATATACAATCTGTAGTGTGGAATAAACCGAGTGTCCATCGTTTTGATAAAAATGGATCAACAGCCAATAAGCGGATAATGTCCGCTATTGGTGGATAAGGTCTCGGAAGTACCACATGACATTCGAATCCTCGCTTTCAGGCGAAGAGACAACATCGTAAGGCACAAAGCAGATGACAGATTTTAAGCTCTGTGCCTTTGTTACTTTGTCCCTCTGTGACTCAAACTATCTGTTGAAGCCGATTGTATTTGACTTCGCCGTAAGCATTAATTTCTAAATGAAATTTAAAAAATGAAAGTATCACTTCTTTTTCCACCCTCATGGATTCCATCCCAACCATTCCTTAGTTTACCGAGTCTCACAGCCTTTTTAAGACAAGAAGGAGTAGAGGTCGTGCAGAGGGATATCAATATAGAATTCCTTGAAATACTGATGACCTGGGAGAAAGTCAAAGGATTATTCGGCAGGATAGAGGATGAGATAAAAAATATTGAGAAAAATGGAGGGGATCGGACTGGAGAAAAATATGCACGAATGAAACAGGCAGTGGAATGGCTGCCTCAACTGACTGATTGGATTGAGAACGCAAAGAAGTCTTTTCGAGGTCCCAACTTCTACTCTATCGAAAGTTATATGGAGAGCATGAAGGTGATGGAGCGATGGATTGAGCTAATAACATCATTCTACCATCCTTCCATGATTACAACCGTTGATAATGAGATGACCTATTCTGTATATTCATCGAATGACATCTTCTCCGCTTTAAAAGACAGAGAGCAGAATCTTTTTCTTGATATCTTTAACGACCACATTATTTCTTCAGTTCTATCCGACAATCCCGGATTGGTTGGGATTTCTATAACATCGACATCACAGGTCATTCCGGGTTTGACCCTGGCAAGTCTCATTAAAAAAGAGAGACCAGACATTCATATAACCGTTGGGGGCAGTGTATTTACCAAGCTCGAAGATAATCTTAAAAAGAATGAAAATCTATTTACCATTGTGGACAGTTTCGTGCTATTTGAGGGAGAGCATGCATTACTGGCCCTTATTGATGAGTTGTCCGGCAAAAAGAACCTGAAAAAAGTTCCTAATCTCGTTTATAAAGAGAATGGAAAAACCGTTATAAACGAGGAGTCTTTTTTTATTGAAGACCTGAACAAACTCCCCACCCCTGATTATGAAGGTCTCCCTTTAGACCTGTATCATACTCCGGAACTCGTATTGCCTGTTCAAACCTCGCGGGGCTGTTACTGGGGGAAATGTGCGTTCTGCAACCTTCATCTTGATCATAAAAAGTACAGGCCGAGGAAGGTTGATCTGGTGATGGAGGACATGAAGAAATTATCAAGGAAACATAACACAAATTTTTTCTTTATAACCGACGAGTCTATGCCGCTTAGCGGCATGAACAAGTTGTCGGACAGGATTATTGAGAGTGAGATGGATGTAAAGTGGATATGCGGCGCTAGATTCGAAAAAAATTTAAATTCCGATCTACTCCAAAAGGCATCGCGTGCCGGATGTCTGAAAATAGTTTTCGGCCTGGAGTCATACTCCCAGAGGGTGCTTGATCTTATGGATAAAGGAACGGATAAAAAGCATATAA
>DASCNB010000105.1:0-9523 GCA_036011265.1 Nitrospinota bacterium
TACCAATCACATCCCCGACAACTCTTGCAGATTTTTTATATGGTTTATTCCAGTAATTGGACAGTTCGTTCATAGCAAATAGTATCCTTCGATGGACAGGTTTTAAACCGTCTCTTACATCCGGAAGCGCTCTTCCTACGATTACGCTCATTGCGTAATCTATATAGGATTTTTGCATTTCATCTTCAATATTTACCGATTCAATTTTTTCTCTAATGGGTTCCATTTAATTCCTCTTATAAATATTTTACTGGAATATACATTTTTTCGACAAAATTATGGAAAGATGCGGATTGCAAATTCGCAATAATAATAAAACAGGCAGGCAATATAAACCCGGTTAAATATCTAAATTACGAACCTGGTTTGAATTTTGTTCTATAAAATTTCTTCTTAGTTCGACTTGATCACCCATCAAAACTGTAAACATTTCATCGGCAGCCACAAAATCATCGGTTTTCACCTGAAGCAAAATTCTCTTCTCTGGATCCATCGTCGTTTCCCACAATTGGGCAGGGTTCATTTCGCCAAGTCCTTTATATCGTTGAACAACCAGCCCTTTTTTCCCGTCGTTAATTATTGTTGTCATTAATTCTTCTTTGTTATTTATTATAGTTTTTGTCCCGTTTTGCACTAATTCAAAGGGGGGTTTATCCAAAGTCTCAATTACCTTGTATATCTTCTGGATGTTTTTGTAAAGTACGGAAGTTATTAATTCTCGATTTATTCTTGTCTTAAATTCGTTATTGTTCCTAACCCCTTCTATCATCACTTCAAACTTATTATTATCTTCGTCAATCAGAATGGTTAGTTTATCTATTGTTAAAAAATCATTGATTTTTAACGGCGTTGGTTTGCTGTCGAGCCCATAAAGATTTTCAGATATATTTTTAATTTTTAATCCTGATTTTTTTAATTGATCTAATTCTTCTTTTGAGATTTTCCTTGATATATTAATAAAAATGGGGATTTTGGAACTAGGCACCTTTGAGCTTTTTTTCTCTAAAAGATTTTTAAGAATATTGTTTATAGACTTCGTTATTTCGATTAAATCCGCAAAGGCTTTTTTGTCTAGATTTTCTTTTAACATCCCTCCGATTAATTCTTTTGGCAAATTATATCTTTCTAATTTTTCTTCATACTTTTTAAACTCTATTAATCTTGATATAATCTTTTCTAATTCTTTACCTTTGCTGCTTTTTCCGTTTCCACTTATTTTAAGTTTTACATCCGCTACTCCAAACTGAACTAACTTTTCCGTAAAAGTGTCTTCTGTTTTAAGGTATTCTTCCTCTTTTCCCTTTTTAACTTTATAAAGAGGCGGTTGAGCTATGTACAGGTAACCTTTTTCAATAATCTGATACATTTGCCTGAAGAAAAATGTAAGTAAAAGAGTGCGGATATGAGACCCGTCAACGTCCGCGTCTGTCATAATAATAATCTTGTGATACCTTGCCTTTTCTATATTAAAATCTTCTTTGCCAATTCCGGCGCCTAATGCGGTTATCAGTGTGCGAATTTCGTCACTGCTGAGCATCTTGTCGTACCGCGCTTTTTCAACATTCAAAATTTTTCCTTTTAGTGGTAATATTGCCTGGTTTTTCCTATCTCTGCCTTGTTTTGCGGAACCTCCTGCTGAATCTCCTTCCACAATATATATTTCAGAATAGCTTGGGTCTTTTTCAGAACAATCCGCCAGTTTCCCGGGCAAAGAACTGACTTCCAATGCCCCTTTCCGTCTTACCAGTTCCTTTGCTTTTCGTGCTGCTTCTCTTGCTACGGCAGCATTGATACCTTTCATGACAATTGCTTTCGCAATTTTCGGGTTTTCATCAAAGAATTCTGATAGCTTTTCATTAACCGCCTGTTCAACAATTCCTTTTACTTCACTATTTCCAAGTTTTGTTTTTGTTTGTCCCTCAAATTGTGGATCAGGTATTTTTACGCTTAACACTGCGGTCAACCCTTCCCTGACGTCATCACCGCTTAAATTAGTTTTCAAGTTTTTAAGAAGTCCTTTACCCTGCGCGTAATTATTAAGAGTTCTTGTTAAAGCTGATTTTAAACCGCTTAAATGTGTTCCTCCCTCATGGGTATGAATGTTGTTAGCAAATGAAAATACATTTTCTTTATAACTATCATTATATTGAATTGCGAGTTCCAGCTGAATATTATCTTTTATTTTTTCTATATAAACCGGTTTTTTATGTAATGGATTTTTTTTCTCATTTAAAAGAAGAATAAATGAAACTATGCCGCCTGAATAATAAAATTCATTTTTTTTCTCATTCCTCTCATCAAAAATTATAATTTTTAATCCTCTATTTAAAAAAGCCAGTTCTCTAAGTCTCTGTGACAGTAGATCAAAACTAAATTTTGTTTCTTCAAAAATAGTATCGTCCGGCTTAAACCATATTTTTGTTCCGGTTTTTTTTGCTTTTCCAACGGCTTTTAATGGGCTTTTTGGAATCCCTTTTTGATAAGTCTGATAATAAACTTTATTATCTCTTTTTATCTCCATTTTTAAATCAGTGGATAATGCATTAACAACCGAGACACCTACTCCATGCAACCCTCCTGAAATTTTATAAGATTTATCATCAAACTTACCCCCTGCGTGCAAAGTTGTCATTACCACTTCAGCCGCGGGTTTTTTCTTGTCTTTATGATAATCAACAGGAATGCCCCTTCCATTATCAATCACTGTAATACTATTATCTATATGAATAGTTACCTCTATTTTATTACAATATCCTGCCATAGCTTCGTCGATACTATTATCAACAACCTCATACACGAGATGATGAAGCCCGTTTTTAGCCGTATCTCCAATATACATAGCAGGTCTTTTTCTAACAGCTTCCAAACCCTCAAGCACTTTAATACTGGAACTATCGTATTTTTTTTCCATAGAAGGTATTTAATAAAATTATGTTAATTACAACTTTTCTTAGTTATTTCTCTATTAGTAATATATATAAATCTTGTTGTTGTAGCAGGAGATGTGGATATGTGAATAACCCGGTAACTTAAAAAAAATTAATACCTTATTTAGAGTTGACGTGTTGAAAGCAACAACTCTATATTAACAGATAAACACAGAAAGATCATTATTAACTTTTAATTAACAGGTTATTTAATGGTTTTACCCGGAGATAATATCTTTTAACTGTTTAATATTATGCGCGGTATCAGGATTTGATTTTAGTTGTGAATTAATTTTTTTACAGGCATGAATAACAGAGGTATGATCTTTTCCTCCAAAATTTTTTCCTATCTCAGGTAAAGAGGTATCTGTTAATTCCCTGCATAAAAACATTGCTAAATGCCTGGCCGAAACAACAGCCCTGTTTCTGTTTTTTGACTTTAAGTCTGATGTTTTTAAATGAAAAAAACTTGAAACTTCTTTCTGAATTAATTTTATAGTAATAATTTTTTCCTTTTCGTAAAAAAGGTCTTTTAGTACTTCTTCGGCCATACCAAGTGTAATTGATCTATTAATCAAACTGCTGTACGCAATAATTCTTATAAGAGCGCCTTCCAGTTCCCTGACGCTCGAGAAAATCTTTTTTGCTATATATCCGGCAACATCGTCCGGCAGTTTGAAATTAAACGTGTCCGCTTTCTTCTTCAAAATCGCCATTTTTGTTTCGTATTCCGGAGGTTTTATATCGGCAATGAGACCCCATTGGAAACGTGAGACCAGTCTTTCCTCCAGTTTAGGGATATATTTTGGAAAACGGTCGCTTGCAATAACAATCTGTTTCTCGGATTCAAACAAGGTATTAAAGGTATGAAAGAACTCTTCCTGTGATTTTTCCTTGCCAGCGAGAAACTGGATATCATCCATTAGCAATATATCCACACTTCTATAGAGTTTTCTAAACCCCTCTGTCTTCTGCTGTTTTATTGCAGAAATAAGATTTGTAAGAAATCGTTCGGAAGAAACATAGCAAATTTTCTTTCGCTTGTCCTTTTTTAAAATATGGTGTCCAATGGCGTGAATGAGATGAGTTTTCCCGAGACCGACACCACCGTATATAAAGAGGGGATTGTAAGCTTTTGAGGGTGCTTCAGCTACCGCATATGCCGCTGCATGAGCAAACTGGTTAGAGGTGCCGGTAATAAAATTATCAAAAATATACATTTTATTTAAACCGTGCCTGTCATAGTTTGTTTTACTAATCTCCTCTTCAACTTTTTCTATAAGAGGAGAAATATCTTTTGATTTATTTGTATCTTTTGATGGACTTTTTTTAGTATTTGAAATTGTTAGATCAATAGAGATATTGCTTCCACATATTTTGCAAAGAGTTTCTTCTAAAAGAGGCTGATATTTGGAAGCTAACCATTCTTTATGAAATTTGCTGGGAACTTCTATCGTGGCTTTCTCTTTATAAAATGAAATGATTGAGATAGGCAAAAACCATGCTTCATAAACCTGTGGAGGAAGACTTTTTTTGATTTCTTTTAAACAGTTGTTCCAAAGATTTTCCATAAGTGTGAAACTTAAGCGAGGTAAAAAGAAAAAGAAGAGGTAGAGTATAAGCGAACTTAAAATAAAAATGCAAGAGGAAAGAGAAAAGGTTTAAAAATATTTTATGAAAAAAGTTTCAATGTCTTTCGGCTGACTGGCGAACAGAAAGCCTATATTTAACAGTTGCTTGGCTCCCATGCCGAAAGGATTCTTTGTTTTACGTTGAGATGTACGAGAATCCTGTCAACTATAAAATCAGACATGTCATTAAGATTCTTGGGTTTATGATAAAAACCAGGAGAAGCAGGTAAAATAACAGCACCGGTTTGCGATAGGGTTAACATGTTTTTAAGATGGATAGTATTATAAGGAGTTTCACGGGGGACAAAGATGAGGGGAAAACCCTCTTTTAAAGCAACGTCAGCAGACCGGGTTATGAGATCTTCCGAGACACCGGAAGCGATTCTGCCAATACACCCCATGGAAGCTGGAATAATAACCATACCGCTGTGGCGAAAAGAACCAGAGGCAATTTTGCTGTTCAATTGAGAATTGTCATAAATAGACACTCCCTTTTTTTCAAAATAGGAATAATTCAGGTCCAACTCATGTTTCAGGATTTTCTTACCATTTTCAGAAATTATAAAATGGATGCGGGCCCTACTTCCGATTAATGAGTCAAACAACTTTTTAGAATAAACGGCCCCACTTGCACCCGTAATTGCTATTATAAATTCATGCTGCATTATATATTATTAGGAAATAATGTTTTTAAAATAGTCCATTTTCTTCCCTATATTTTAAGAGCTAAATATTGGTAGTGAGAAGGGATAGTTTTTCGATGGTAATTTCATTAATATTTTTTTTGATAGAGTCTAACGGATGTGAGCCGTTGATTTTCTTAATAAAGGGATCGTTAAAAGAGTCGAAAATTGTTTTAACCTTTGACAAATAGTGTGCTTTTTCAAAAGCATCTCTTTTTCCTTTGCGCCCGGCGTCTATTCGTTTTAAGCCCAATTCCGGTTCAATTTCGAGATAAAAAACAAGATCGGGCTTTAACGCAAAAGCTTCATTCACTGATCTGATTTGTTGGGCTTCTACTCCCAGAGCCCCTTGATATGCTATTGTGGAAAAGTAATACCTGTCCTGAATAATAACTTTGTTCTCTCTCATAGCAGGAAGTATGTTTTTATTAATATTGTCTTTTCTGTCTTCTATGAATAGGTTTAATTCCTCCTGCGGAGAAATTTCCTTCCTTCCATTGGAGAGAAGTTCTTTAATTTTCCCTCCCCAGTAGCCTTCCGTTGGTTCGCGAAGCAAAATCGCGTCATATCCTTTTTTTACTAAAAACTCTTTTAGTAAAAAGGCCTGGGTAGTTTTGCCTGAACCATCCAGCCCCTCAAAAACAATAAAAAAGCCCCGTTGAAGCCTTTTTTGTTCACTCAATTGCATTAGGCCAATTATTATTAATGGAGGTTTCTAGTTTTGACTTATCTTCTTCAGATATTTCTAGGACTTGAACACCAACATGATAAGGGTATTGAGGATTGAGATCAGTTTTATCGTACCAGATGACTTCGCCTAAAACATTTATAATGTCAGAGGTCTTACTTTTTTCTTCTTGAGAGAGTTGTAGCTTTATTCCAATCCGGTTTTTTTTCATCATAGAACTATCATGAGAAATATGGAAACGCCCGATTTGTACTAATCCTGCTTCCAGGCAAAACCCATCGAGGGAGATATTATTTACAATGCCCTTTGATTCGGTCGATGTTTCTATGGGGTTCTCTCCGCTGATAATTTTAAATTTTACCTTTATAGGTGTTTTGAGGCGCTTGAATTGTCGGCTATCTGGAAGATTAGATTTAAAAAAATCAATCATTTGTTAATGAGGAGAAATTTATTGCTAATGGTTTGATATCATTAACGGTATGGTTTGTCAATGTTTTTCAACTTTTGGCCAGCCTTTATTTTTATCCTTATATCTTGCAAAATTAATATTAACCACTCCTGCGGGGCATGAAAAAATTGGTATCCGCAAAAAAAAAGGCAGGGTATGTAAATACCCTGCCTTTTGATTTAAAAATTTAAGACCTTATTTAGGAGCGGATTCCGCGTAAAGTGTTGCGACCTTACTTTCAGTAAAAGGTTGAACGCTAACCATTGGTTCTACGGGTTCATTTCCTTTTATTAGTTCTGACGTTGAATAAGTTTTTTCTTCAAAAGTCTGTTTCGCTTTTATTAAGACAAATTTAGTATAAGCGAAGTCTCCTGGCTCAACACTGAAGCCCATCCTTGGGGCGCCATTTTTCAGATGACTTCCCACTTGAGGCCTTTGTGAATAGATCGTTTGCCGACCTGCTTCAACAAGCTTATCTTTCATTTTAAATTTGAGCTTGTTCACAAGACCCTCGTTTACACGGGAATTAATGGCAATGTCCTGAAAACCAATGAACATAAAATACCTCCATGTATTTATGTTGAAGTTGCTTAATTAAGTATGGACGAGTCAACCCTCCCCTGTCGTCGTTTTTCTTTTGATGAAGCTAATTGACCCCTTAACACCTCCTTTAATTTGAAATAAACAAAAAAATATTATACTTTTTAACCCTCCTCAATCTCTTCCATGAGAAAGCATGGAGGGACAAAAAGTTTTTCAAAATTTAACTATAAAACCTATCGTCAAAATACCCAAAAAACTTAGTACTTTTTTTAGTTTTAATAAAAAAAATAAAATATATGCAAAAAAACCAAATATTTAGCTAAAAATTCTTCCTGAATTACTTGACATATGGACAAATAACGCTATTTTATAAATTAAAGAATTCCGGGATTACAATTTCATTGAGAAAGGTTTACTTGTTTTCTACACTATGTTTATTATGAAGAAAAAAGCTATTGGGCTCTTATCAGGTGGGCTTGACAGTACTCTGGCTGTCAGGATTATGTTGGATATGGGTATTGAGGTCATTGCCCTCAACTTCCTCAGCCCTTTTTGCACATGTACCCGTAAAGGAGCAGGGTGCAAAAGTGAAGCGTTAAAAGCATCAAAAAAGTTCGGGATTAAATCAAAAACTCTCTTTTTAGGGGAAAAATATCTTGAAATAGTGAAAAGCCCTAAATACGGCTATGGGAGCAGCATGAATCCATGCATAGATTGCAGAGTTATGATGTTTAAGAATGCCAAGCAATTTATGATTGATGAAAACGCTTCTTTTATCTTTACCGGAGAGGTGCTGGGCCAAAGACCCATGTCACAGAGGCGCGATACCATGAATATTATAGAGAGAGACAGCCAGCTAAAAGGGCTCATTGTTCGTCCTCTTTCCGCGCAATTTCTCAAGCCGACGTTGCCTGAAATTCACGGTATTGTAAACCGTGACCGATTGCTAAAAATAAAAGGTCGATCCAGAAAACACCAGATGGCTTTAGCGGGGGAAAAGGGTATCTACGATTATCCTTGTGCATCAGGCGGTTGCCTGCTTACAGAGTCTCATTTTGCAAAGAAATTGAAAGACCTCCATCGATTCCAAAATCCAATCAGCATTAACGACGCAAGATTATTAAGAGTAGGGAGGCACCTTAGAATTAATGACCTGTGCAAAATAATTGTTGGAAGAAATAAGGAAGAAAATGAAAAACTCGAGAAATTGGTGCAACCGGGAGACCATCTATTTAAATCTTTAGAGCATAAAGGGCCTTTAGTTGTGGCTAAAGGAAAAATTGAAAATGGGGCAATGGAAACGATTTCCGCAATTACCGCCCATTACAGCAAAGCACCGAAGTTAACTAAAATACTTGTTGAAGTTTGCAAATACCCCGACGACCAGCTTCCATTGCAAGAAACCTGTTCGCTGGACGAAGAAACCGTAAAAAACCTCCTGCTTTAAAATACCCCATGGTTGGTTTTGTGTCTAAGGGTGGCACAAAATATTTTCTATTCTGATAAATAATGAAGTGTAACATGGCAATACTTGACGTTTTTAGTCGGGTTTGCTATATTATTGGTTTATGGTGATTGAAGAGATTAAAAATGATATTCAGGTAGCTCTGGCAAGGGACCCGGCTTCTCGAAATTTTCTTGAAGTGATTTTTTGTTATCCCGGTTTTCATGCGATAGTCATGCACAGGATAGCGCACTGGTTCTGGCTTAATCGCTTATTTCTGATCGGCAGAATTACATCCCATATTACTCGCTTGATTACCGGCATCGAGATTCACCCGGGTGCGAAGATTGGAAAAGGGTTCTTTATTGATCATGGCATGGGAGTTGTTATAGGAGAGACATCAGAAATCGGCGATAATTGCACGATTTACCAGGGAGCTACTTTAGGCGGACTCAGCCTGAAAAAAGAAAAGCGTCACCCTACCCTGGATCATAATGTAGTTGTTGGCGCAGGAGCTAAAATTTTGGGACCTGTTTATGTGGGGGCTAATTGTAAAATAGGCGCGGGCTCGGTCGTCCTGGAGGATGTCGCTAAAAACTCTACTGTTATCGGAGTGCCCGGAAGAATAATTTATCGGGGAGATAGTGACCCGCTTAAAAGTATGGATGATGATTTAAAAAGGTCGCCGGATCCGGTCGCACAAGCAATTAAATGTTTGCTTGAAAAAATTCCTAAGATTGAAAAAGAACTTAAGGAACTTAAAAAATTAAAGAGCAATCATAAAAAAATCATAAAAAAAACAAAATCGTTGAAAATTGCTAAATAGTTTACAAATGTTCAGCAATTAACCGTAAGCTTTTAGATTGTTGTAAGGATTTGGATTTGAGAAAAGTTTATTTAGACAATAACGCTACGACACCAGTACACCCGGAAGTCTTTGAAGCCATGTGTCCTTATTTAAAGGACTATTTCGGAAACCCGTCCAGCGCCCATCATTTTGGAAGACCTCTAAAAGTGGTTATGGATGAAGCCCGTGAAAAGATTGCGGAAATACTCAATGCTTCCCCATCCGAAATTATATTTTGCAGTGGAGGTAGCGAATCGGACAATATCGCTATCAAGGGGGTGGCTCTCTCTAATTTAAACGGTAAAAAACATA
>DASCNB010000106.1:0-3775 GCA_036011265.1 Nitrospinota bacterium
ATCCTATCGATATCGTTATAAAAGGCAAATGCCATAAGTAAAAGGAGCAATGCCATTCCTACCTGCTGAGCAATTTCTCTCTTCTTTCCAGAAACTGGCTTTCCAATAACAATTTCAATTAAAAAGAAAAGAATATGACCGCCGTCTAAAATAGGAATGGGAAGAAGATTTAATATTCCCAGGTTAATACTGAGGAGGGCGACAAAAAACACTAAATTCAAAATGCCGATTTTGGCCTGCTCTCCTGCCGTTTGCAAAATCATAATCGGTCCACCAATAGTATCCGCAGGAATAACCCGCTGAAATAATTTTTTAATTGCAACAACTGTTAAATAAGTTATTCTCCATGTTTCTTGAAACCCTTTGTAAACGGCTATAACCGGGTTATAACGCCCTTTTACAAAATTTGACTCGGGGTTATTAAAAGTCGGTTCGATTCCAATTAGCCCGATTTTAACTTTTTGTCCGAGTGAGTTTTTGGTCTGATGGCTTTCCGGTGTGATATTTACCTTAAATTGTTGTCCGTTCCGATCGATTTTGAACGTCAGCTCTTTATCAGGGCTATTATGAACAATCTCTCTTAGATCATCCCACAATGATATTCTTTTCCCATCAATAGCCAAAATTTTATCTCCTCCCTGCAATTTTGCTTTCATTGCAGGGGAGTTGTCTCTCACTTTTCCGACAATGCTTGGTATATAATTAATCCCAACAAAAGCTATAGTGATTTCTTCGCCAAACAAATTTTTTGACTTGCGAGATTCCGTATTGACATAAAAAGTAAGTATCTGATCGTTCCTGTCAACCTTGAATAACAGTTCCTTATCAAGGCTGTTATGAACAATTTCGCTCACCTCAGAACGTAAGCGCACTTTTTTCCCATCAATCGATAAAATCTTATCCCCTGCCTGCAATCCCGCTTTCATTGCAGGAGATCCCTCAATTACATTTTCAATAACTGAAGAAAGCGCCGGCACTCCGACCATGAAAACGATCGTAAAAATTAAAACAGCAAAAAGGATATTAAAAACCGGTCCTGCGGATACAATGGCAAGTCGCCGCCAGACTGAAGCTTCTGTAAAGGAATGTTCTTCATTTTCACATTCTTCCTCCGGGTCTTCTCCTGTCAGCTTTACATACCCTCCCAGAGGAATAGCGGATAGTAGATATTCGGTATCACCTATTTGCTTTCCAAAAAGCTTTGGTCCAAACCCAAGGGAAAATTTTTCAACACCAACACCAAGTTTTTTCGCTACGATAAAATGGCCGAATTCATGAACAAAAATAAGAACGCCAAGCACAATTATCGCGGCAAAAAAAGTTTGCCCGTAACCTAAGAGCGTTACTAATATTCCGCTTCCATCAGCAATCATCACCGTTGCAAAAGTAGTAAACATCGTCTAAAAACCTCCGTTTATGATTTGATAAGAATATTTTCTATCAATTATTAGACTGGATTTATTAAAGAAGGGTACTTAAAAAGGATAACAAGTTTTCAAAATTTTGTCAATAAAGGGGATTATGCTCAATTAGTGATTGAGATTTTTTTCTTTTTAAACCTCCCTTAAATCCCCTTCTGTCAAATAGCTCAAAAACAAGAAAATGTGCCACGCACTTTCAAAGTGTGTGGCACATCCAAAAACAAACCCGGAATGACGGTTTATGCACAACCTGACAACAGCTTGCTATAAGTTTAAACAAATTTATTCTTTCTCAGCGGCTCGTTTTTCAAGGTTTTTGAGCCGGTTTTCATAAGCTTTAAGTTGATCTTTGATCTCCGGTAAACGCATAATCATAACCTGAGTTCTTAGAAACCTTCCATAAGGCATAAAAGGGTTTCCAAAAACTTGTTGATTTGCTTCTACATCTTTCCAAACACCCGTACCGGCTCCAACCAGGGCATTGTCCCCTACTTTTACATGATCCACTACCCCCACTTGACCTGCTAATGTTACATGATTGCCGATTTCAGAACTTCCGGAAATGCCTGCCTGACCGACAATAATACAATCTTGTCCAACCTTCACATTGTGTGCAATCTGAACAAGGTTATCAATTTTGGTCCCACGCTTTATTATGGTTTTTCCCAAGGCGGCGCGATCAATAGAAACATTAGAACCTATCTCCACATCGTCCTCAATAATCACTTCTCCAACTTGCGGAATTTTGTGGTACTTTCCTTTATCAGGCACATAGCCATACCCATCACTCCCAATCACTGTTCCGCTATGAACAATGACCCGTTTCCCAATAAAAACCTTATGCATGATTGACACATTGGGATAAATTACACAGTCATCTTCAATTACAGAATCATCTCCAACAAAAACACCCGGGTAAAGAGAAACCCTGTTACCTATCTTTGCACGATCTCCAATCACAACAAAAGGGTAGATGGAAATATCTTTTCCAAGAATAACATCCTGACCTATATTAGCTTGAGGGTTGACCCCTTTTGGGGCGGGAGATTTAGCATGAAAATGTGAAACTATGAGGCTGAAGGCGTAAAGAGGATTTTCCACTATAATCATCGGGAGAGAGCATCCTTCTTGCTCTTTTGCCAACACCATGGCGGATGCCCGGGTTTTCCCTACTTCAGCAGCGTATTTCAGATGAGAAAGATAAGTGATGTCGCCATCTGAAGCGTCCTGAATACCAGCAACTCCGGTGACGACTGTCTCATCGTCCCCGATAACTTTTCCGTCAACTAATTGTGCTAATTTTTTTAAAGCTGTTTTCATAATTTAATAGGACACAGATTTTTGCAGATAAATGCGAATACTTTTTTAGCTATTTCCAGGTTTAATATAGAACCAAAAGGAATGTTCCCTCCAAGTAAAACTTGGAGCAAATAGAAAATAATTAAAAGGGGTTATCCGTTTTCTTTGTTTTCGGTAACCCTTTTTTCTATGTACTGGACAACATCATCCACAGTTTTAAGATCCATGAGATCGTCATCAGATATCTGAATATTGAAATTTTCCTCTAACTGGAAGACAAGCTCAATCGTATCCATAGAATCCAGGCCAAGATCCTCTCTCAACTGTGAAGTCCCTTCAATCTTTATAGCTTTGTTTTTTATATAGCCCGAAAGAGCATCTGTTATTTTTTTTGAAATATCGTTTTCTGACATGGAAATTTAATTATACAAAGTATTTATAGTTTTTTATATTTTTTTAAACGTTGACTGAAAAAACTGCTAAGAAATCACTTACGAAAGAATTTTCAAGTTGTTTTTTATTTTTTGAAAGCTTCCTCTTTTTCCAACTTGATAAGAGTTGCTACTACGTCTTTATCGAATTGCGTGCCCACGTTTTTTTCAAGCTCATCAAAAATTTTTTCCCGGGGTAATAATTCGCGATAAGGGCGGCTTGAATTCATGGCATCATAAGCATCGGCAACCATACAAATCCGCTCAGCACAAGACAGATCTTCTCCTGAGATTCTATCAGGGTAGCCTTTTCCGTCCACTCGCTCATGATGGTGCCTGACAATAGGGATTGCGTTGTCTAAGAACTTTATGGGCTTCAACATTTCGTATCCAATTAAAGGATGCAGTGTAATGGTTTTATATTCTTCCAATGTAAGTTTACCCTTCTTGTTAAGAATATTATCACTTATCCCTATTTTGCCAATATCGTGGAGAGAAGAAGCGTACTTTATAGTGTTTATCTCTTTTGAGGATAGTTTCATCTCTTTTGCTGATGCCACCGAATACTCGGTTACTCGCTGAGAATGGCCCTGAGTATAAGGACTTTTGCCTTCAAGAATGAGC
>DASCNB010000107.1:0-3987 GCA_036011265.1 Nitrospinota bacterium
TCAGACCTCACAGTTCACTGGGATATCGACCGCCAGCACCAGAAACGTTTCAATCTATGCCCTCAGTTTCCGCTAAGCTACAACTGACGGCATAGAAAATCATCACTCTACGGGTGGTACTAAGATTTAGGGTAGATCAGAAGTAATGAGTCCGAAGAGGAGAACTTCAAAAAAAACAAGCGGGAAGGACTTAGCAAGACATATTATGAAAATGGTGCATATAAGTACATAGACACTTATAAGAATGGCAAAAAAATTCCGATGCTATTGCATATTTAGGCAGTCAATTTTGCAAGGTATGGGAAAAAAAATGGGAATTTTGTATTCCATATAATATCTATAATAATCTTGCTGCTGATGATCAATAAAAAAATCACAAAAAGAATTTACATAAGAAGCGATGGTGCAAATATTAATAATATTGGAATGGGGCACCTTTTTAGAACGGAAATATTGTGTCGTGCCATAGAGAAAGAGTTCCGGATATCCCCAATATTTATAATCAGAAAGTACCATGAAGCTATTGATTTTCTTTTAAAAAGGGGCTTAAAATTTATTATCCTCAAGCAATCGATTGAGAAAGAAGCCGAGGAAATTGTTTCGATCAATGGTTCGGGTGAGGAATGTGTTTTAATTGTTGACAATTATTACCAAAGCGCTAATTACATTCGTAAGATTAAATCAAAATATTTCGTTATTTCTTTTAATGAATCAGGAAGTGCCGGAATGGAACCTGACATTGTTATAAACAGTTTTAATGAGGAGAAACTTAAAAGTAAGAATTACTTTTCGGGGGCGAAATATTTTTTACTAAGACCTATGTTTAAAAAACTCCATGATATGGAAAAGAAAATTAATTTTAATGTCAATCAAATTTTAGTTCTTTTAGGAGGCAGTGATGCCAATAAAGTTAACTTTAAGTTAGCTAAATGGTTATCAGAGTTTAGGTTTGACGGGGTTATTAAATGGGTCATTGGTCCAGCGGTTATCGAAAAAGACAAATTGCAGAAAAAAATAAATGAATTGAGTTTGAATACAGAAGTTTTTTTGAATTGTGATAATATCGATGAGTTACTTTTTCAATCCGACATAAGTATCATTGGTGGTGGATTCAGTATTTACGAAAATGCGTGCGTTGGAACACCTGGGGTAGCCCTATGTGTCTACGATCATCAAATACATACAATCAAGAGGTTCGAAAAGCGACAATGCATTTTAAATGGTGGACATTACAGGCAAAATTCAGGAAAAGAAATCTTGTCTCTTTTAGACACTCTTATAAATAACTTGCCATTGAGAATCGAAATGAGCAGGAAGGCCAAATCCTATATTGACGGAAATGGGCTGTCACGTATTTTGAAAGTTATTGCAAATGAAATCGGAGGATAATAGAAAAAAAGTTATTTTTTGTTCTTCAATGGAAATTGGGAAATATGTGTTATCAAACTTGTTTGAGAAGCACTGGCCTATTTCAAATGTGATTTCGCTGAATAAAGAACATGCTGCTATTTATTCTGTTTCTGCTTATGCTTCTGTTGAATCTATATGTAAAGAACATGGAACACCTGTCTTTTATCCTCAGAATTATTCATTGAAAAGTGAGACTGACCAAAACAATATTAGCAATATGAATGGAGACTTGCTGATAGTTGTTGGTTGGAATCGTCTTATTCCTAAAAAAATCTTAAAACTATTCCCTTTGGGCGCTATCGGCATTCATGGAAGCTCTGAATTATTACCCAAAGGACGAGGTCGGTCCCCCATTAACTGGTCTATAATTGAGGGAAAGAAGAAATTTATGACGCAACTTTTTTTTCTCGATGAAGGTGCCGACGCAGGTAATATTATTGATTTTTTTGAATTTAATATTACCGAAATGGACGACTGTAAAACTGTGTACTATAAAAATGCTATGACTGCTGTTATTTTATTAGAACGGCATTTATTTAGTATTTTAAACAATAAAGTTAAGTCGCAGCCTCAAATCGGCAAACCTACATTTTATCCTAAAAGAACCCCTGCTGATGGTATTATTGATTGGTCAAAGGATTGCTTTGTAATTTATAATTTAGTAAGAGCTGTAACACATCCCTATCCTGGTGCTTTTGGGCATATTGGGAAAAATAAAGTGATGATTTGGAGAGCACACCCCTTTGATTTTAAAATCGACGATTCAAACAAGGCTCCTGGAGAGGTTGTAGAAGTATTTCCCGACAAAAATTTTCTTGTTAAAACTGGGAATGGATTGCTTTTAGTTACGGAATACGAATTCAATTCTATGGAAAATGGCAGTAAAGATATAAGAAAAGGCGACTATTTTGAAAAATTGTGAATTTTCTCAAAACCACTACATGGAACTGTTGAAACTTGCGTGCAATAATGGTTATGTTTTTCAGACGTTCGATAGTGGAGATTGTTTAGAAGAAAATATTATTTTTTTGCGCCATGATGTGGATTATATGCCGGAATGGGCTGTAGAGTTGGCAAAAATTGAACATAGCTTGGGAATTAAGGCAGTTTATTTTTTTCAGCTTACAGCTCCATTTTACAACTTAAGAGAACCAAGATTTTCAAAATGTGTAAAGTTAATTAGAAAATTAGGGCATGATATTTCATTGCATTTTGATGTGCATTATTACGGAACCGAAACCCATGATGATAAAAAATTATGCCAACTAATTAAAAATGAACTTAATTTATTAAAAAATATCACTGAAATTGATCATTTTAATCCATATATTAGCTTTCATAATCCTCCGGGAGAGATTTTAGGAAAAGGGTTTAAGCAATTTAATCATACATATGAACCAAAATTTTTCAATCAAAAAGTAAAGTATTTAAGCGATTCCAATCAGACTTGGCATGAAGGTTGTGTTTGTAACATTTTTCGATCCATGAAATATCAATATATTCATTTATTAATTCACCCCTATTGTTGGCCCATGGAGCCTCAAAAAAACCTTTTAGATGTTTTTATAAAAATGATAGAAGAAAAAAAGAGGCATTTGTTGGAATATGCAACGACCTTTAACCCTGTTATTAAACAAAAGAAAAAACAAATCTATAAAAAGTTCTATCATAATTTTATGTTTTAGAAATAGTCTTTTGTGGAATGAATAATACTTCTAAGCATTGCAATCCTTTCTTCTACATCAAATAGAAATTAACACCCCTTTTATATGATTTTTATAAAAGGCTATAGGTACTTACTCCCCCTCACGTTCTGATTGCCCCCTGCTATACCCCTACAAAGTGACAAAATTTGTTCCAAGAGACCTTCCAGCAGCCTTGCCAGCATTTAAAAATCATAAGCTATACCCAAGTAAGGGATAAGATAATGGAGAGCAGAAGACGCTAGAAGCTGCAGCTAAGCAGGTTTAACATTTATATATAACAATATATTATTGATATATATATAACTAATAGAGGTATACTGATGGAGAAGAGCAGAATGATTCACATTAGGTTGGGTGAAGTATTACACAGACAAGTAAGGCTAATATTTGCAGACAAGGATACTACTATTCAAGACTATGTAGAAGAATTAATCCGTAAAGACTTATCAAAGAAGAAAGGAGGAATTAAGTTATGAACAAGAAAGCTGCTATATATTGCAGGGTTTCAACAAACGACCAAAAGACGGATATGCAGGTTAGAGACCTCCGGAAGTACGCTGCTGATAGGAAGCTAAGCATTTACCAGGAATATCCTGTGTTGGCGTTTTGAACGTTTTGCAAGGTCTTCAAGGCATTTAGTAGAAGCACTCCACACCATTAAGCATCTTGGAATAGACTTCATATCATATAATGAGAATATAGATACAGGTCAAATACCAAGCACTATTTGCATCCGAAAACTGACCCTACCCCGAAAAACTGGTCCACCCTTAAAATTAGTATTGTGATAAAACATTAATAGAAAGGGGGTAATTTTTTATGGGGAAAAAGCGTTTTAAAGCAGAACAAATAATCAGGATGCTTCGTGAAG